>NZ_JBHTML010000036.1:0-27458 GCF_042679445.1 Arthrobacter sp. GCM10027362 | reverse complement strand
CCAGCCGCGGATCGGCAGGGATGCGGGCAAGTGTCCGGCCCAGACCGGTGGCCCGGCCGTCCGCGTCGACGGCGCCCAGATCGTGCAGGACGCGGACGGCCTCCTCGAGCGCGGCCTCCGGCGGGAGATCCGGCAGCGAGAGCCCGGCCCCGCGCGGTGCACCCCAGCAGCTCAAGGCAAGGGCGGCTCCGGTCAGGTCCGCCACGGCGATCTCGGGGGTGGCGTGAGCGGGCGCGGCGGCGAACGTCTTTTGGTCATAGCAGCGGATGACGGTTCCCGGTCCCTGCCGCGCGGCCCGGCCGGCACGCTGCTCCGCCGAAGCCCGTGAGCAGGAGACGGTCACCAGGCCGGACATGCCGCGGACCGCATCCCGGCGCGGTTCGCGGGCCAGGCCCGAGTCGACCACCAGCCGGACGCCGGGGACCGTGAGGGACGATTCGGCCAGCGCGGTGGAGACGATGATGCGGGGCGCGTCCCCGGGGCCCCGGCCGGAGACCGCCCGGTCCTGGGCGGCCGGATCAACCTGGCCGTGCAGCTGAAGCACCTCCGTCCCGCCGGTCCGGCCGCGAAGCCGTGCCGCGACATACGACACCTCCCGGGCTCCGGGGACGAAAACCAGCGCGTCCACCCCGGGGTCCCGGGCCACGGCGTCGACATGTGCGGCGGCGGCAGTGTCGGCCAGATGGTCCAGGAACGCGCGGGCCACGCCGCGCTCGTCCAGCCGCGGCCCCGCGGCCGGTGCCCATTCGACGGCCAGGGGATACAGGGCCGACGGGCAGTCGACCACCGGGGCCGGGCCCCCGCCGTCGCTGGCTCCGATCAGGGACGCGAACCGCGGCGCGTCCAGCGTGGCGGACATGGCCACGAGCATCAGGTCCCCGCGCAGCTGGCGGACCTCGGCGAGCATGCCGAGCAGCAGGTCGGTCTCCAGTCCGCGTTCGTGCACCTCGTCGAGCACCACGGCGGCAACGCCGTCCAGCCCCGGGTCCGCGAGCAGGCGCCGCAGCAGGATGCCCGGGGTGACGAACTCGACGACGGTTCCCCGCGCCGTACGGCTCTCCCCCCGCACCGTGTAGCCGGCGCGGTCCCCCAGGCAGCTGGCATCGAGGGCGGCGAGACGGCGGGCTGCCGCGCGGGCGGCGACACGGCGGGGCTGGGTCACGACCACACGCCCGCTGTTTCCCTGCCGGTGCACGGCCGTGCTGGCGATGAGATTGGCAACCAGCGGCGGGACCAGCGTGGTCTTGCCCGTACCGGGCGGCGCCTGGACAACGGCAGTCCCTGCCGGCCCTCCCTCACGGAGCACCGCGGCGAGGCCATCCAATGAGCGCGCGAAGGTCAGCCCGGCGCCGATGACACCCAGGTCAAAGGCGCCGCGGGCAGCACCCCGGGGCACGGCGGAACGATTCACTCCTCTATTGTGCCCGCTGCCGGCGCGCCAGCCTTGGTGCCCCGCGTCAGCTGCGCGGGGCCGGGCCGGCACCCGGCAGGGCCAGGGTCCACGTCACCGGGGAAACCCCGTTGGGCACGTAGCCGCCCACTGCCTGCCGCCGGTAGATGGCCGGGTTATGCGAGGAAATGGTGCGGGCATTGCGCCACAGACGGATCGAACAGATTGCGGGAACATCGACAATGGTCATGGCTGGCTCCTTAGGCGCCCACTCCGGCGGCCGGCGCTGGGGTAAAGGCGCCGCGGTAGCGTGCGCCGGGGTGCCGGTCCGGCAGCCTGTCCTGGCCGAAGAGCTTGCGGCGCAGGGTGCCCTGGGCGTAAGCGGTCTTGGCCAGGCCGCGCCGCTGCAGGACGGGTAGCAGCAGTTCGTTGAATTCCTCGTAGCTGCCGGGCAGCCGCCAGTTGACCACATTGATGCCGTCCACGCCCGCCGCCTGCCAGGCTGCCAGCTGGTCCGCGATCTGCTCCGGGGTGCCCGCCACATGGCCGCGGCGGATCCGGCTGCGGGCCAGGTCCGCCAGCGTGGGTTCGCGGTCCGGGGTGGCCTTGCGCAGCCAGTCCACGAACCCGCGGCCGCCGTTGTTTTCGATGTCCTTCAGCGGCGTGTCGTCCGGCAACCGGGTGCCGTCCGGCAGGATGCCCAGGGAAGCATGGGTAAGGTAGCCGGTCACCGAGGCGTATTCCTGGTAGTCCTCGTAACGGCGCTGCACCTCGGCCCCGGTCGCCCCGATGATGAAGCTGAGCCCCTGGAAGAACTTGACGTCCTCCGGCTGCCGTCCGGCGGCCACGGCCTCGCTCCGGGCGCCGTCGATATGCTGCCGGGCCACCTGCGGGTCGGGAGTGCCGATGAACACGGCCTCGGCATGCCGGGCGGCGAACCGGATGCCCCGGGGCGAGCCGCCGGCCTGGAAGAGCAGCGGGGTGCGCTGCGGGGACGGGGAAGGCAGGTGCGGGCCGTCCACCGTGTAACGGGGTCCGGCATGGAAGATCTTGTGGATCCTGCCCGGGTCGGAGAAGACGCCGCGTTCCCTGTCCTTGAGCAGCGCCCCGTCCTCCCAGGAGCCTTCCCAGAGCTTGTAGGCCACGTCCAGGTATTCGTCCGCCCAGTCGTAGCGGGCGTCATGTTCCACCAGCGCGGGCAGCCCGAAATTCCGGGCAGCGTTCTCCTGGGTGGAGGTCACGATGTTCCAGGCGGCGCGGCCGCCGGAGATGTGGTCCAGGGTGGACAGTTGCCGGGCGAAGTTGAACGGGTGGTTCTGCATGACGTTCGAGGTCGTGGCCAGCCCGATGTGCCGGGTGACGACGGCGAGCGCGCCGAGCAGCACCGTAGGATCGTTCGAAGGGATCTGCAGCCCTTCGTGCACGTTGTCCACATACTGTCCGTCCGCCGGCCCGTACAGCCCGGAGACATCGGCGAAGAACATCGCGTCGAACAGGCCCTCCTCCAGGGTTTGCGCCAGCTCAATCCAGAGCCGGATGTCGTTGAACCCGCCCTGCCGGGCGTCCGGGTGCCGCCACTGGCCGTGCTGGATGTGGGATGCGGTGTTCATCAGGAAGGCGTTGAAGAAGAGCGGTCTGCTCATGCCAGGGCTCCTTCAGTGGCAGCTGCGTTGGTCCCGGAGGGCAGCTTGGGCAGGGAGGCGAGCAGTTCGCGGGTATAGGGCTGCTGCGGGGTGTTGAAGATCTCGTCCGCCGTGCCCTGTTCCACGGCCAGGCCGTCCTTCATGACCAGCACGCGGTCGCTCATGTGATGGATGACGCCCAGGTCGTGGGAGATGAACAGGTAGCTCAGTCCCAGTTCCTGCTGCAGGTCGGAGAGCAGGTCCAGCACCTGGGCCTGGACGGATACGTCCAGGGCGGACACTGCCTCGTCCAGCACGATCACCTCCGGTTCCGGGGCCAGCGCCCGGGCGATGGCGAGCCGCTGCCGCTGTCCGCCGGACAGCTGGAGCGGGTGCTTGGCCAGGTGTTCCGTCTGCAGCCCCACCTGCCCGGCCAGTTCCGCCGCGCGGGCGGCCCGGTCGGCCTCGGCCGGATAGTCGGTGCGGGAAATGGCATCCAGCAGGATGCGTTCGGCATTCCAGCGCGGGTCGAAGGAGCTCAGCGGGTCCTGGTACACCACCGTGACCAGGCGCCGGCGGGAACGCCGCGCCGCCGTCGAAATGCCCGTCCAGGCCTGCCCGTCCAGCAGCACCCGGCCCGCATCCGGCTCAAGCATGGCCAGGGCCATCCTGGCCGTAGTGCTCTTGCCCGATCCGGATTCGCCGACAATGCCCAGCGTCTCGCCCACGCCGAGTTCGAAGGAGACGTCCCTGACCACCGTGCGCAGCACGCCGTCGGGCCCCTTGTAGCTTTTGGTCAGTTTCTCGGCCTGCAGCACCGGCGGCGCATCCGCCGGACGTTCGGTCCGGGTCCGGCGGCTGGTGGCCGTGATCCGGGCCCGGCCGTCCTTGGAGAGCGGGGTGCCCTTGGTGTGTGCGGACGGGATCGCGTCCAGCAGCGCCTGGGTGTATTCATGCTGCGGGTCCTGCAGCACCTGGCGGGCCGGCCCCTGCTCGACAATGGCCCCGCCCTGCATGACCGCCACGTGGTCGGCGAGGGTGGCCACCACCGACAGGTCGTGGCTGATCAGGATGATGCCGGTGCCGCGGTCCTTCATGCCGGCCAGCAGGTGCAGGATCTGTGCCTGCACCGTCACGTCCAGCGCCGTCGTCGGCTCGTCCGCAATGACGATCTTTGGATCGAGCGCAATCGCCGAGGCAATGAGCGCCCGCTGGCGCAGGCCGCCGGAAAGCTCGTCCGGGCGCTGCCGGGCCCTGACCTCGGGGTTCGGCACGCCGACACTGGCCAGCAGTTCCACCGCCTTGGCCGCACGGGAGGCCTTGGTGCCCCAGCCGTGCAGCCGCAGGGCCTCTTCGATTTCCCTGCCCACCGGCCGCAGCGGGTCCAGCGAGACGAGGGCGTCCTGCAGGACAAAGCCGATCTCCCTGCCGCGCAACTGCCGCCACTGGCGTTCCCCGAGTTCGGCCACCCGGTGCCCGGCCAGTTCGAGGGCGTCCGCCTGCACCCGGGCCGTGCCGCCCGGCAGTCCCACCAGGGTCCGGGCGGTGACCGACTTGCCGGAGCCGGATTCACCCACGATGGCCAGGCATTCGCCGGCGGCCAGGTTTAGGGAAACGTCCCTGACCACGTGCCGCAGTTCGGCCTGCCGGCCGGTTCCGACGGCGAAGGAGACGTTCAGGTTCCTGACATTGAGCAGCCGGCGGGTAGCCGTCGCCGCGGCGGACGGGTGTGCGAGGGTGGCGGTCATGACTGTGTTCCTTCCAGCTTCTTCTGGATGAAGCGGCCCAGCGAGGTCGCCGCCAGGGCAATGGCGACAATGGCGAGTCCGGGCATCACCTCGAGCCACCAGGCCCTGGTGACGAACATGCGGCCGGCGTCCAGCAGGGCGCCCCATTCCGGCGACGGTGGAGCGACCCCGAGGCCGAGGAAGGCCAGCCCGGAGGCCCAGACGATGGACTGGCCGATGCCGAGCGTGACGACGGCGACCAGCGGGCGCATGGCGTTCGGGAAGACATGCCGGCGCAGCACGGTCCAGCGGCTGTGGCCCAGGGCGTGGGCCGCCTCCACGTAGCCGGAGTTGCGTACGGCCAGCACCTGGCCGCGGATCATCCGGGCATATCCCGGAGCGGTGCCCAGGCCCACGGCCACGATCTGGGTGGTGACGCTGGGTCCGTAGATGGTCACGAACAGCATGGCCAGCAGCAGCACAGGGAAAGCGAACAGCACCTCCAGGCTGCGGCTGAGCAGCCCGTCCACCCAGCGTCCGCCCAGGCCGGCGGCCACGCCCAGCACGACGGCGATGCCGATGGCCAGCCCGGTGGCGCCGAGGCCGATCAGCAGGGATTCGCGGGCACCGTAGACCACGCGGGTGTAGAGGTCCCGGCCGGACTGGTCCGTGCCGAAGGGGTGCTGGAAGCCGGGTGCCTGCAGCGCACCGGCCAGGTCGATGGCGAACGGGTCGCGAATGGTGAGCAGCTGCGGCGCGACGGCCGCCAGTACAAAGAAGAGGACGACGGCGGCGGAGACCGCCGGGGCCAGCGGGACGCTGCGGAACCGCGCCCCCCGCCTGAAGCGGGACTGCGGCCCGGCTGCCGGGTTGGTCTGCGGAGTCAGGGTTGCAGTGCTCATGAATTCTTCAGCCTCGGATCGATCAGCGTGTAGGCGATATCAACCAGCAGGTTGGCGACCACGTAGATCGCCGCCACCAGGATGACGATGCCGCAGACCACGGGCAGGTCGCGGGAATTGACGGCGGTGACCAGGATCTTGCCCAGTCCGGGGCGGCTGAAGACGCTCTCGGCGATGACCGCCCCGGAGAAGAGCGAACCCAGCGCCCAGCCGGAAAGGGTCACGCCGGGCAGCACGGAGTGGCGCAGCACGTGGCATACCCGCACCGAGGCGTCCCCCATGCCGCGCATCCGGGCCGACAGCGCAAACGGCTGGTCCAGGGCCTTCTCGAACTCGGTACGGGTTACCTGGCCGAGAAAGCCGGCCAGCGGAATGCCCAGTGTCAAAGCCGGCAGGACCAGGCCGGCCGGGCCGGTGCCGCCGACCACCGGAAAGAGCCCGAGATCCAGCGCAAAAACCACCAGCAGGATCACGCCGAGCCAGTATTGCGGCAGGCCCGCCGCGACGGCCTCCAGCCCGGAGGCGATCGAGGAGACGAAGCGGTTCCGTCGGGCGGTACCGATAATCACCGCCACGGAAATGATCCAGGCCACGCCCAGCGAGGCGAAGGTCAGCACGATGGTGGGTCCGACCTGGTCCGCGATCACGGAGACCACCGGCTTGTGCAGCTGGTAGGACTCGCCCAGGTTGCCGGTGGCCAGGTCGCGCAGGAAGCGCAGGTACTGCACGATCAGCGGGTCATCGAAGCCGTACTGTGCATTGATGGGAGCCAGTTCCTCCGGGGTGCGCTCCTGGACCTGCCCGGTGAGCTGGTTCAGCAGCAGCGTGGCCCGGTCCCCCGGCAGCAGCGCCTGGATCAGGAAGGTGAAGGTGGCCGCGGCCCAGACCACGCCCAGGGCGGTCAGCACCCGGCCGGCCCGGCGCAGCCCGGGCGAGGCCGGCAGGTTGCCTGCCCGGCGGCCGGTTTCGGGTGCGGTGTCAACGGTGCCCATGGCGGATCACTTGGTGAAGTAGGCGTCGTGGAAGACCGGCTCGCCCTGCGAGGCCTCGAGCCAGACATCCTTGAGCTTGCGCTGGACGGCCAGCGAGGAGGTCTGCGTGTACAGGCCCACGGCCACCGCCTCGTCGCTGAGCGCCTGCTGCGCCTGGGCGTAATACTTGTTGGCTTCATCGGCGGTCCTGGCCGAGTTCGCCTTGAGGATGGTCTTCTCGATCTGCGCGTTGTTGTAGAACGTGGTGTTCGCGTAGTTGGGCTTTTCCTTGGTGTTCTGCCGGAAGTTGATGTACAGGATGCCGGAGTGCGGGCTCGTCCAGTAGCCCAGCTGCGCGTCGTACTTGTCCGGCGTGGAGTAGGTGCCGGCGAACAGGTCCGCCTGGGTAACCGGATGCAGGTTTACCTTGAAGCCCACCGGCTTGACCTGTTCCTGCAGGTTCTGCAGCGCGGTAGCGCCCTCCGTGGTGACGATCGAGTTGAGGCCGAAGACCAGATTAATCTCCAGTTCCTTGCCGTCCTTGACCCGGACGCCGTCCGCGTTGCGCTTGGTCCAGCCGGCCTTGTCCAGCAGCTCGTTGGCCTTGGCCTGGTCGAACGGGTAGTCATCCGCAACGTCCTTGTCATAGCCCGGCGTGCTCTGGCTGACCGTGCCGTTGCCCTCGAAGGGCACGACACCGAGGAAGGCAGAGTCCACGGCTGCCTTGCGGTCGGCGCTGTAGGCGAATGCCTGGCGGACCAGCCTGTCCGTAAACGGGCCCTGCACCGTGTTCAGGGACAGGGTCACCGGACGGCCCGGGGTGATGTACTGCTGCACCTCGTACTGGGACTTGGCCGCCTCGAAGTCCACGGTGGGGACCTCGCCGATCGCATCCGACTCTCCGCTGGCCAGCGAGCCGAAGCGGGAGGTGTTGTCCTGGACGAACGACCACACCACGGAATCCACGTAGGCCGGACCCTGGTGCCTGGCGTTTTCCGGCGCGGAGTTGTAGCCGGGGTTCTTCAGGAACGTCACGGACTCACCGCGCTTCCACCGGCCCACCGTGAAGGGGCCGGAACCGATCGGGGCCTCGCAGTTCTGCTGGTCCGTACGCTTCTTCAGCGCCGCCGGGGACTGGATGCCGAAGTAGCCCTGGCTGACGGCGGAAAGGAACGGGGTGAAGGGTGCTTTCAAGTGGATCCGGACGGTGGTGTCGTCCACGGCCTGGGCCGACTTGTAGTACTCGCCGATGTGGGCCTGGACCGTGCCGTTGCCGCCGGCGGCCCAGTAGTCGAAGTTGTCCGCGATGGCCTGCGCGTTGACCGGTGTTCCGTCGGTGAACTTCACCCCGGCCTTGAGTTTGAACGTCCAGGTCTTCTGGTCCTCGCTCACGCTCCAGGACTTCGCCAGCCACGGGACGATCTTGCCGTCGTCGGTCTGCGAAACCAGGGAGTCCAGGACCTGCCGGGACAGGAAGGCCTGCTGGACCCAGCCGCCGTATATGCAGGGCGGTTCCTGCAGGTGGGCGTAGCGGACGGTGCCGCCTTGTACTTTCTCCCCGCTCTGCGCTCCGCTGCCGGCGGCCTCAACGGAAGCGCCGCCTCCGGCACCGCAGCCGGCCAGCAGCAGGGCCAGCAGGGAGGCTGAACCGGCCAGGGCCGCCCTGACGGAACGATGGCGGCGGCTGGGGGTCGAATTGGCTGGCGCCAGGTACGCCGGCTGGCGGTTTTCCACGGTTGCTCCTCGATGGTGCTGGTAAAGGTGGTCCAGTCTTGCGCGCCGCCCGCCGCTCCGGCCATAAAACGGTCACACGGGGACCCGGCCCGTAGCGGCCGGTTAACCAACGTCACGAAGGCGGCCGCGGCGTCGTAATCCGCAACATACCGACTCGGGCGGTCTCGCTGCTCAATCCCGTTGGCCGGCGCCGCAGGCGCGGTGCCACGATCCAGGGCAACCAGGATTGAACAATGTAGGAGCAGCAAATGTCCCAGCACGAAACCAGCGGAACCGGCCGGCGCAAACCCCTTCATTTCAACGCGTTCGTCATGAATACCTCCAGCCACATCCACCACGGCCAGTGGCGGCGGCCCGACGCCCGCCAGACGGAGTTCAACGATGTGAACACCTGGATCGACCTGGCGCAGAAGCTCGAGGCCGCGAAGTTCGACGCGATGTTCTTCGCGGACGTGTCCGGCCTCTACGGCGACGCGGACGCTGACTTCGACGTGTACGCCCACGAGGGCCTGCAGATCCCCTCGAACGACCCGACTGTGCTGCTTGGCGCGCTGGCAGTGAAGACCAAGCACATCGGGCTGGCCACCACCTCGAACGTGGTGCAGAACCACCCGTTCAACTTCGCCCGGCAGCTGTCCACCCTGGACCACATCTCCGGCGGACGCATCGCCTGGAACATTGTCACCGGCGTGCAGGACAACGGAGCGCGCAACTACGGGCTGGACGCGCTGACGGACCATACCGAACGTTACCGCTGGGCGGACGAATACGTGGACGTCGCTTTCAAGCTCTGGGAAGGGTCCTGGGACGAGGGCGCGCTGCTGAAGGACAAGGAGAACGGACGTTTCTCCGATCCCGCCAAAATCCACAAGATCTACCACGAGGGCCCGCGCTACCGCGTCGAGGGCCCGCACCTGCCCTCCCCGAGCCCGCAGCGGACCCCGCTGTTGTTCCAGGCCGGCTCCTCCGCCTCCGGCCGCGCCTTCGCCGCACGCAACGCCGAGGCCGTCTTCATCATCGCGCCAAGCCCCGGCGTCGCGCGCGAGCTGATCGCGGATACCCGCCGGCTCGCGGTCGAGGCCGGACGCCGGCCCGAAGACATCAAGTTCTTCCCGGGCCTGTCCTTCATCATCGGTGACACCGAGGAGGAGGCCCAGGCCAAGGCCAGGTACTACGACGAGTACGTCAGCGTGGACGGCTACCTCGCCCACGCCGCCATTGTGGACAAGACCGGACGCGTCTACCCGCCCGAAACTCCGCTCTCGGCCGTGGACACTAACACCATGAAGGGCTTCACCGAGTGGGTATCCAGGCATATTACCGACCGCGAACCCGTGGTCGCCGACATTGCCCACCTGCAGGCCCGGAACTCGCGGGTGGTCGGCACCCCCGAGCAAATCGCCGACAAGCTGGAGGAATGGCAGGGTGCCGGCGTCGACGGCATCAACGTCATCAACTGGGTTATCCCCGGCTCCTTTGAGGAATTCGCGGACAAGGTCCTGCCGGTGCTGCGCGAGCGCGGCCTGGCCCAGACCGAGTACGCCGAAGGTACCCTGCGCAGGAAGCTTTTCGGGTACGACCACCTGAACGAGCGCCACCCGGCCGCCGCCTACCGCGGGGCCTTTGCCACCGGACCGCAGAGCTGGGCCGAGGCCGAGGCGCTGCGGACCGCCCGGTAGCAGTTGTGGGTGGGGTCGCTGCCGCTTCGCGACTCCCCCACCCTCGCACGCCCGGCCTGGGACCCTCGGGCACTACCGCTTCGTGCCCTCCCAAGCCTCGCACGCTCGGCCTGGGACCCTCGGGCACTACCGCTTCGCGCCCTCCCAAGCCTCGCACGCTCGGCCTGGGACCCTCGGGCACTACGCTGGGGGGCATGGCCCAGATCAAACCCCGCGCCACCGAGGCCCTGTCCGAAGCGGACGCCGCCAGGCTGCGGCGCGCCCTCGAGGACAGCGCGGACGTGACGGTCTTCGTCAACGGCACCACGGTGAGGCTGCCCGAGCAGGCCGCCGGCGCCGTCGTCGACCTGCTCGAACGCTTCGCCCGCGGCGAAGCGGTGGTGGTCACCTCCGCCGAAAAGCTGCTGAACACCTCGCAGGCGGCCGAGGCGGCGGGGGTGTCGCTGACCTATATGCGCCGGCTGACGGACAACGGCACGATTCCGGTCCAGTACCGCGGCACGCACCGGCGGATTCGGCTCACGGATGTGCAGGCGTGGCTGGAACAGCGTGCCAGCGCCTCGAATGAACCTGCCGAGTGAGCAACGCCACAGCCGTTCGGACGCCCGCGCGGGAATCGTGACATGTCACCGCGTCGTTATGTTCGGTGCCCGTATAAGAATGCACCATCCTAGGAGAAACATGACCATCCAGGTTCTCGCCCTCGTGGGCAGCCTCCGCAGCGCTTCCGTCAACGGCAAGCTGGCAGAGGCCGCCGCCGCCCTCGCCCCGGAAGGCGTCGAGGTCACCATCTACGAAGGCCTGGCCGATGTCCCCTTCTACAACGAGGACCTGGACGTGGAAGGCGCCGTTCCGGCCGCCGCCGAGGCGCTGCGCGATGCCGCCAAGGCCGCCGACGCCCTGCTCCTGGTAACCCCCGAATACAACGGCACCACCCCGGCCGTGCTGAACAACGCGATCGACTGGCTGTCCCGCCCGTACGGCGCCGGTGCCGTGAAGGACCTGCCCGCCGCCGTCGTCAGCGGCTCGCCCTCCGCCTACGGTGCCCAGTGGGCCAACGCGGACGCCCGCAAGGCCCTCGGGGTGGCCGGCGCGAAGGTGCTCGAGGAGGCCTCGATTGCCGTCGGCGGCCGCTTCCAGGTCTTCGCCGAGACGCATCCGAAGGACCACGAAGAGACCGCTGCCGAGCTGGCCGGCGTCCTCTCCGCCCTCGTCGGCGCCGTGGAGCCGGTCAACGCCTGACCTGCCCGCAGGCCCTGCCCGGAACCGCTGTCCCGCAGCCGTCCGTTCCACACCGGAACACGGCCCGCGGGACAGCGGTTTTCCATTTGGGCCTCCAGAGGGGCCGGCTGGGCGGTCTTCAACTGCAGCAGCCGAACCTCTACGCTGGGTGCTGGCAGTACCGCCGCTGCCCCGACCGACCGAAGGATTGCGCCGTGAACGTTGAGCTGGCCCCCGTAGTAACCCTGCGCAACGGTGCCAAGATGCCGCTGCTCGGTTTGGGCACCTGGCCGATGGAGAACGCCGAGGCCGCCGAGGTGGTGGAGACGGCGCTGGACATGGGCTACCGGTTGATCGACACGGCAGAAAACTACGGCAACGAACCCGGCGTCGGGACGGCGATCAAACGCAGTGCGGTGCCGCGCGAGGAAATCTTCGTCACCACCAAGTTCAACAAGCAGTGGCACAGCTACGACGGTGTGGAAGAGGCTTTCGAAGCCAGCGCGCGGCGACTGGGGGTCGAGTACATCGACCTGCTGATGGTGCACTGGCCGGTACCGGAACAGGACCGGTACGTAGACGCCGTGGCCGGGATGGCCAAGCTGCTGGCCGACGGCCGCATCCGCGCCATCGGGGTGTCCAATTTCAAGCCCACCCACCTGCGGCGCCTCTTCGATTCGGGCCTGGTGCCGGAGGTCAACCAGATCCAGCTCGATCCCCTGCATACGCGGCCGGACATCGTGGCCCTGCACCGCGAACACGGCATCGTCACTGAGGCGTGGGGCCCGCTCGGCCGCGGCGGAGCGCTGCTGCAGGACCCGACAATCACCGCCCTGGCCGAGAAGCACGGCCGGACGCCGGCCCAGATCGTGCTGCGCTGGCACACCCTGGTGGGGAACGTGGCCATCCCCAAGTCCTCGCACCCCGATCGGCTGGCCGAGAACCTGGCCATCTTCGACTTTGTGCTGGGCAGGGAGGAACTGGACGCTCTCAGCGCGCTGAACGCCGGGGACGAGGGGTTGCTGGACGCGGACATCTTCGGACACTGATCCGCTCCGGCGGCGCCGGCATGGCCGGGGCCCTCCCCTGCGGGAAAGGCCCCGGCTCGCTGCCTTGCGGCTACTTGACGGTCATCGCCGCCACGTCCGGCTGCTTGTCGACGAACTTGTACTCGACCATGAGCCTGCCCATGTCCTGCAGCACCTGGGTCCGGACCTCGGGATCGAAGGTTTCCATCTTCAGGTTCTTCGCCACCTCCGGCGGCATGTTCATGAACTTCGGCAGGATGGCCCGGACCGCATCCGGGTTCTTCTCGGCCTGCTCCAGCACCTCGGTGACGGCGGCCTTGAAGTCCGCGACCACCTCCGGGTTGTCCTTGATGTACTGGCCGGAGGAGAAGGTGACCATGGTCGGCAGGCCCGGCAGCGCTTCCTGGTTCGGGTAGCCGACCAGCTTGTTGTCCTTGTCCGCCAGGGCCCGGCTCAGGAACGGCTCCGGCAGCCAGACGGCATCAGTGTTGCCGCGCTCCAGCTGGGCTTCCATGTCCTGGAAGGGCATCTCGTTGAACTTGAGCTTGGACGGATCCGCGCCGTCGAGCTTGGCGCTCTGCATGATGGTCAGGTCGCCCTGGGTCTTCAGCGCGTTGACCGAGGTGGTCTTGCCCGCCAGGTCCTTCCAGCTGCTGATGCCGGAGTCCTTCCTGGTCACGACGCCATTAATGTCCTCGCCCTCGGCCTTGGAGGCCGAGTAGCCGGTGACGATCTTCATGTCCAGGCCTTTGGTCGCCGCCGTCATCACCGACAGCGGGTTGCCGACGGCGAAGTTCAGGGTCCCGGTGGACACGGCCGGGAGCATGGCCGCCCCGCCCTGGCCGGGCTGCAGTTCCACGTTGAGGCCGTGCTTTTCGAAGATTCCCTCGTCAATGCCGTACTGCATGGCGGCGGACGGGGCGATGGACAGCACACCCACGGTGATGTCCCTGGTGCCGCCGGAAGCACTGCCGGGTCCCGCTCCGGTTTCGGCGGAACCGGAGGGCGAGCCGGAACCGCAGCCGGTCAGGGCCAGCGCGGCAATCGCGCCGCCGGCGAGCAGCTTGGCGAGGTGCTTTTTCATTCTGATCCTCTTCCTTGAGGGCGGGTGACGGGTGGGTGCCGGCGGCTCCGGCGGTGGTCAGGCGTAGAAGCGGGCGAGGAATTCGGCGACGACGGCGGGACGCTCCTCGCCTTCGATCTCGATGGTGTTGGAGGTCTTGATCTGCACGCCGCCCTTGACCTCGGTGACTTCGGCGATGACCGAGTGCAGGCGGACCTTGGCGCCGACCTTGACCGGGCTGGTGAAGCGCACCCGGTCCAGGCCGTAGTTGACCTTGGTCTTGACGCCCTCGACGTCGAACAGCCGGCTCCACAGCGGGATGATCAGGGACAGGGTCAGGAAGCCGTGGGCGATCGGGGCGCCGAAGGGGCCTTCCTTGGCCTTCTCCGGGTCCACGTGGATCCACTGGTGGTCATCGGTGGCGTCGGCGAAGGTGTTGATTTGATCCTGGGTGATTTCGAGGTAGTCGGTGTAGCCCAGGTCGCGGCCGGCCAGGCCGGACAGTTCCTCGAAGGTGGCAATGGTCTTGCTGGTCGTGCTCATGTTCTGCTCCAGTTCCTGATTGTCTTCGGGCTCGGTTGGATCAGCGGAAGGCCCCGGTGCCGGTGATGGCCCGGCCCACGACCAGCGCATTGATCTCGTGGGTGCCTTCGTATGAATAGATGGCCTCGGCGTCCGCGTGGAAGCGGGCGACGTCGGTGTCCAAGGTGATGCCGTTGCCGCCGCAGACCTCGCGGGCCAGGGCCGCAGTCTCGCGCAGCCGCAGGCTGGTGAACATCTTGGCCATGGCCGAGTTCTCGTCCTTGTAGATGCCTTCCTCCTGCTGCCGGGTCAGGCGCACCACGAGCCCTAAGCTGGCAGTGAGGTTGGCCAGCATGAGCGAGAGCTTCTCCTGGATCAGCTGGAAGCCGGCCAGCGGCTTGCCGAACTGCCCGCGCTGCTTCACATAGCGCAGCGCCGCCTCGTAGGCGCCGGCCTGGGCGCCGGTGGCGATCCAGGCCACATCCGAGCGCATGTTCCGCAGCAGCGAGGCCACGTCCCGGAACGAGTTGACGTTCTGCAGCCGCGCGGACTCGGGCACCACCACGTCGGTGAGGGTGATGTCGGCATTCTGCATGATCCGCAGGCTGGTCTTGTGCCGGATCTTGGCCAGGGCCACCCCGGGCGTACCGGTGGGGACCAGGAAGCATTTGACCTGCCCGTCCGCCTCGTCCCGGGCGAAGACCGCCAGCACGTCGGCAGCGAGGGCCCCGCCAATCCAGCGCTTGGCGCCATTGAGCACCCAGTTCCCGCCGTCGTGCCGGGCGCTGGTTTCCAGGCCGCCGGCGATGTCCGAGCCGTGGCCGGGCTCGGTCAGCGCGAAGACGCCCTTGTACTCGAAGGACCGGATCTTCGGGTCCAGTTCGGCCGCCTGTTCCGGGCTGCCGCCCAGGTTCACCACGGTGCGGAAGAGCCCGGACTGGGCATTGTACCAGGTGGCCACGGAGGCGTCCGTGCGGGCCAGTTCGAAGTTGCGGAACCCCGAATAGAGGCCGGACGGCACGGCGCCGCCAATGGTGAGTTCCCAAGGATCCATCAGCTTCAGGTCGATCAGCGGCCGGGCGATCTGCGCGGGGAATTCCCCGCGCTCCCAATAGTCGGCCAGCAGGGGGTGCACCTGTTCGTCCAGCACCCGGCGGAGCCGGCCGAGTACCGCCAGCTCGGCGCCGGTCAGCAGCGACGCGTAGCCGTACTGGTCCGAGGGGTACAGGCCGGCCGCGGCCTGCACTTCGGTGGTGGTGCTCATGCCTGCTCCCGGCGGTCCAGGCCCAGCAGCTTCACGGCGTTGTGCTTGAGGATCTTCGGGCGCACCTCGTCCCGGACCGGCAGGGCGGCGAAGGCGTCCAGCCATTTGGCCGGGGTGATCAGGGGGAAGTCGGTGCCGAAGAGCACCTTGTCCTGCAGCACGGTGCCGGAGAGCCTGACCAGGGACTCCGGGAAGTACTTCGGGCTCCAGCCGGACAGGTCGATGAACACGTTCGCCTTGTGCGTGGCGATCGAGTTGGCCTCGTCCTGCCAGGGCACCGAGGGATGGGCCATGATGATGGTCAGGTCCGGGAAGTCCGCGGCCACCTCGTCCAGCAGCAGCGGGTTGGAATAGCCCAGCTTGATGCCGTAGCCGCCGGGCAGGCCCGCGCCCATGCCGTTCTGGCCGGTGTGGAAGATGGCCGGCAGCCCGATCTCCTGCAGCGCCTGCCAGAGCGGGTAGAACCGCGGATCGGCCGGGTTGAAGCCCTGCAGGCTCGGGTGGAACTTAAAGCCGCGCACGCCCCAGTCCCCGGCCAGGCGCCTGGCCCGGTCGATGGCCTCAGTGCCGGTGAGCGGGTCCACGGACCCGAACGGGATCAGCACGTCGTTGTTGCGCGCGGCGCCCTCGGCGATCTCCTCGATGCTGTTGGGCTCGTGCCCCAGCCGGGTGCGCGCATCCACGGTGAAGACCACCGCGGCCATGTTCAGCCCCCGGTAGGTCTCGGCGATCGAGTCCAGCGACGGGGAGCGGTCCTCGGCCCTGAAGTACCTGCCCGAGGCCTCGGTCAGCGCCGGCGGCAGCGACGGGTGGCCGCGGCTGTCGACCTCCACATGCACGTGCATGTCGATGGCCTCCAGCCGGGCGACGTCCAGGCCCGGCTCGTAACGCACCGGCGCCACGGCTACTTGGTCCCGGCCGGTTCCGGCTGCAGGTCCGCCGGCAGGTCGGGGAACTTCTCCCCCACCGGCTGCAGCCTGTCCCCGAAGAGCGCCTCGAACTTCTCCACCAGGGTCTGGAAGTCCCAGCCGCCGTCACGGTATTCAGTGGCCACCGGCTCCGGGTGGCTCCACAGCTGCAGCCGGTCCCCGCCCACGCCGATGGCCTGGCCGGTGACCCGGGCCGCGGCGTCGGAGGCGAGGAAGGCGACCAGGGGCGCGACGTCGGCCGCGGTGCCGAAGCCGAGCTCCTTGCGGAAGAATTCCGGCATCGGCTCGCCGCGCTCCTCGGCCTGAACGGCCTTCTGGAAGAACGGCACGGTCCTGGTCATGGCGGTGGCGGCCACCGGGATGACGGCGTTGGCGGTGACCCCGGCCCTTGTCATCTCCAGCGCCCAGGTGCGCACCATGCCCACGATGCCGGCCTTGGCCGCGGCATAGTTGGTCTGTCCGAAGTTCCCGCGCTGGCCCGTCGGGGAGCCGACGGCAATGATCCGGCCGGGCACGCCGTGCTCCTTGAAGTAGGCCCAGGCCTCGCGTACGCAGGTAAAGGTGCCGCGCAGGTGCACGTGGATGACCGTATCAAAGTCCTCGTCGGTCATCTTCAGCAGGGACTTGTCCCGCAGCACCCCGGCGTTGGTGACCAGGATGTCCAGCCGGCCGAAGTTCTCCACGGCGGCGGCCACCAGGGCCTTCGCGGTTTCGGTCGGCCCGACGGGGGCGGCCACGGCCACGGCCCTGCCGCCGGCTTCGGTGATCGAGGCCACCGCCCCCCCGGCCACCGCCGCGTCCACGTCGTTGACCACGACGGCGGCGCCCCGGGCGGCCAGTTCCTGCGCGTAGGCCAGGCCCAGGCCCCGCCCGCTGCCGGTGACAATCGCTACCTTGCCTGCCAGATTCTCTGCCATCCGAATCTCCTTCGCTGCTGCCGGTTCCCAGTCCGGACCGTGGGGGTTATGCTGAACTGAAATCAATGACAACCTATACCATTGAAAAAGTCAATCATTATCTTGCCTGAACCACAGTATTGCGAGGAACCATGTCTGCCCAGCCCTCCACGGACTCCCGGACGTCGCAACGCGGCGAGGTCCCGGACATCCCGCAGACCGGTATCGAGCGGCTGGAACACACCGAGTTGGCCGCCGAGATCGAATTCCTGACCGCCCGCGCCCGCTCGATCGGTTCCGGCCGCGCCAACCGCATGCTGGCGGACCTGGACCTGAAGGTGCGTTCCTATTCGGTGCTCTCGCTGGCCTGCAGCGGGGAACACCCCTCCCAGCGGGAGCTGGCCGACTTCCTGAGCCTGGACCCGAGCCAGATCGTTGCGCTGGTGGACCAGCTGGAAAAGCGCGGCGCGGTGACGCGGGAAGCGGACCCGCGGGACCGCCGGTCCAAGGTCATTGCCGCCACCCCCGCCGGACGCCGCCTGTACAAGGCCGCCGCCGCCGTCGTCCGCCAGTCCGAGGCGCAGTCGATGCGCCGGCTCAGCCCGGCCGAGCGGGAGACGCTGCGGTCCCTGCTGCACCGCGTGGCCTTCGACAACGGGGACTGACGCGCCCTTCCTGCCCCGGGACCCCGGAAGCGGGCACCTTACGAAGGCGCCCGCTTCCGGCCTGAGGATCAACGCGCCGCGGCGGCGGGACGGTGGCCGGCCTTGGCCAGCTGGATCTGTTCGTAGACGTGGTGGCGCAGCTCGGTGAAGCGCGGCAGGGCGCGGGTGTTGAGCTGATCGCGCTCGTCGGGCAGGTCGATGACCAGGTCCTCCTGGATGACCGTCGGCGAGGACGAGAGGATGATGACCCGTTCGCCCAGGTAGACGGATTCGTCGATGTCGTGGGTGACGAACAGGACGGTCACGCCCAGCTTCTTCCACACGGTGCGGATCAGGTCCTCCAGGTCCGCGCGGGTCTGCGCGTCCACGGCGGCGAACGGTTCGTCCATCAGCAGCACCTCGGGCTGGTAGGCCACGGCGCGGGCGATGGCCACGCGCTGCTGCATGCCGCCGGAGAGCTGCCAGGGGTAGGACATGGGCACGTGGGACAGCCCCACGGCCTCGAGCGCCTCGTCCACGAGCTTGTCCCGTTCAGCCTTGGGCACGCGGGCGTTCTTCAGCGGCAGCTCGACGTTCTCGCGCACCCGCATCCACGGGAACAGGGACCGGCCGTATTCCTGGAACACCACGGCCATCTTCTTGGGCGGGCCGGAGACCACCGTCCCAGCCAGGAGCACCTGCCCCTCGGTGGGGGCCATGAGCCCGGAGATGCACTTGAGCAGGGTGGTCTTGCCCGAGCCGGAGGGGCCCACCAGGCAGGCCAGCTCCCCGGCCCGCAGGTCGAAGGTGAGGTTGCGCACCGCTTCGACGGGTCCGCCGTCGGTCTGGTAGACCTTCTTCAGGTTCCGCACCGAGAGCATGGCCTCGCCTTCGGGCAGGGTGCGTCCGGCCGGCGCCGGGCCGGACACGGTGGTCTTGCCGGTGGTTTCAGGCTGCATTTTCTACCTCTCGCAGGCCGTGGTACCAGCGCAGGATGCGCCGTTCGGTGTACTGGAAGATAAAGGACATGGCGACCCCGATCAGGCCCAGGATCACGATGCCGGACCACATTTCCGGGATGGCGAAGGAGCGCTGGAACTGCACGATGGTAAAGCCCAGCCCGGAGGACGAGGCGAACATTTCGGAGATGACCATCAGGATCAGCCCGATGGACAGGCACTGGCGCACCCCGGCCATGATCTGCGGAGCGGCCGAGGGCAGCACCAGGTAGCGCACCCGGGCTGCACCGGTGATCCCGTAGGTGTGGGAGGAGTCCGAGAGCACCGAATCGATGGCGCGCACGCCCTCGATGGTGTTCAGCAGCACCGGCCAGATGCAGCCGGAAATGATCACGACCACCTTCATGGAGTCGGTGATGCCCATCAGCAGCATCAGCACCGGCACCAGGACCGGCGGCGGGATCGCCCGGAAGAATTCCAGCACCGGCTCGGTCAGCGCCCGCAGCCACCGCACCGACCCGATCAGCAGGCCCGCCACAATGCCCAGCACGATCGCCGAGACCACGCCGACGATGAGCCGGCCGATGCTTGGCAGGACGTCGGTGAGGATCCGATCCCCGAACCAGGTCTCGGCGAACGTGGAGACCAGCATGCCGGGCGTGGGGACGAAGAAGTTCTTCGCGCCCAGCGTTGCGGCCCACCAGATGAGGACCAGGATCGCCGGCAGTGCGACGGCGTACAGGATGGCCTTGAGAAGGTTGGCCGCTTTCACACGATCACCTCGGAACGCACGGAGGAGTGCCAGGAGAGCGTCCGGCGCTCGATGAAGCGCATGAGCAGGTTGATCAGCACCCCGATCAGGCCGGTGGCCAGCACCAGGGCATACATGCCCGAGATGGCCCCGCCGGACTGGGCCAGGGCGATCTCGTGGCCCAGGCCCGGGGAGCCGATCACGAGTTCGGCGGTGATCGCCAGGATCAGCGCCACCGACGCGGCCAGGCGCACCCCGGTCATCAGGTACGGCAGTGCCGTCGGGAACACCACGTGGCGGATGCGGGCGGCCGTGCCCAGCCCGTAGCTGCGCGCGGTCTGCATGGCGACATTGTCCACGTCCGCCACCCCGTAGAGGACCTGGATGAACACCTGCCAGAACGAGGCGTAGACAATCAGCATCAGGGAGGACTCGATCTTGACCCCGAACAAAAGCACCGCCAGCGGGATCAGCGCCACCGACGGGATCGGGCGCAAAAACTCCACCGTGGAGTTGGTGAACTTCCGCAGGAAGGAGCTCGACCCGATAATGAACCCGGCCACCACGGCCAGCACGATCGCCATGAGCAGGCCCAGGAACCAGGCCAGCATGGTCTCGCCCACGGCCACCCAGAATGCGGTCAGCCCGAAGTCCCGTGCCAGTGCGGCGATGACCTCGGAAGCCGGGGGCAAAAACCGCGGCTCAACGATCCCCGCCCGCGGGATCAGCTCCCACACCAGCAGGAAGATGATGATGCCGGCCAGACCGAGCAGCTGCCTGGCCGGCCCCTTCCTTCCGGGCTTCCGAGCCGCCCCGGCGGAGGCGGAAGCGGTTACGACAGGGGCAGTCATGGCAGCAGCTCATCCAGGTTCGGAGCCTTGGACAGGGTGCCGTACTTGGCGGCTGCCTCGCCGAGTTTGTTGGCCGCGTCGCGGTTGAAATCCGGGCGGTAGCGCGGCAGCGTCATCTTGTCCCGGGTTGCCTGGTCGATCTTGGTGTAGGTGCCCACGATGTCCCGGACTTCCTGCGGGTTGTCCTGGGCATACTCCAGCGACTTGTTCATCGCCGTAGTGAATTTCTTCACCAGCTCCGGGTCATTGGCGACGGTGTCGCCGGTGGTGAAGTAGCCGGCAATGTCCAGTTCCGGATTGAAGTCGGCGAAGTTGTAGGTGATGACGCGGGCGCCCTTCTCCAGCGCCGAGCTCAGGAACGGCTCGAGGATCCAGGCAGCGTCGACCTGCTTGTTCTCCAGCGCGGCCGGTGCGTCCGGGAAGGCCACTTCCACGAACTTGACCGACTTCGGGTCCCCGCCGTCGGCCTCAACCACGGAGCTGATGGTGGTGTCGCCGATATTGGACAGGTTGTTGACCGAGACCTTCTTGCCGGCCAGGTCCTTGGGCGACTTGATCGGCGAGTCCGCCGGCACGACGACGGCACCGATGTCCTTTTTCTTGTCCCCGGTGGTGGAGGCGCCGTTGGCCACGAACTTCAGGTCCAGGCCCTTGTCCTTGGCAACCATGACGGAGATCAGATTGGAGAAGGCGAAGTCGAAGCTGCCGCTGACCACGCCGGGCACAATCGCGGCGCCGCCGGTGGCCGTCTGGATGTCCAGGTCCAGGCCCTCTTCCTTGAAGAAACCCTTGGAGTCACCGAGCCAGATCGGGGCGGTGTCCACGATCGGGATCACCCCGACGCTGATCCTGGTCAGGTTGCCGCCACCGGCCGTCTCGGACGGGGCGGCCCCCGAGCCGCTCGGGGAGCCGCCGCCGCAGGCCGACAGGGCCAGGACCGAGGCAACGGCTACCAGCGCGGTCAGTGCACGTTTCATTTCCACTCCTAGTCAGGCTGCCGGCAGCACCGGCGCCGTTCGATGGGCGAACCGGTGTTCTCCATTCACTGTGGTTCACCCAAAGTTGTGAGGTCAAACACGCCTTTCAATCGTTACCCACACGATACGCAAGAAGCTTAATAGTCACAACAGTTGAGGAAACCAACTATATTGGCTTCCCCAACACAAAGGAACTGGCCGGAACCGTTGGGGGGAGTTCCGGCCAGTGGCTTATGAAATTATGCAGACGCGCCCGCTACTGCCAGGAATGGTCCGCCCAAGCGGCGTCGCGCGAGTAGTCGTCGGCACGCAAATTCAGCATGTCGCCGTCCTGGCCGTGGGCGCCCAGCACACCCAGCACCTCCATCGAGGAGCCCTGTTCTGCAATGTCCGGAACGGTTCCGGACGGATTCTGTGAGCTCATATTTCCCTCTTCTCCAGCAGGAAAGACTCGACATCCGGAGTCCAGCCCCGGGCATAAATACCCAGCGAGGCTTCCTCCCAGGAAGTGAAGCCCAGCCGGTTGACCATCAGATGGGCCTGGCTGAACGTCAGGTGATGCGCACTCCTGCTCGCGCGGGCCTTGTCCGCCCGGTAGAGATACGTGTCGATGGCGCGGGTCCAGCGCCGCCGCCAGTTCTGCACGCTGCTCTCGGCCGCGGTGGCGGCCATCAGCCGGTGCATTGGCTTGGTCCGGGACATCAGCCCGACCTCCAGGCCGGCCCGGGCCTTGGCGGCTTCGCGGCCCAGCTCCGCAGTGGATGCACGAAGGTGGTTGTTCCAGTAGTAGTCCCACGACAGCCTGGTCCGGTCCGGCCACTGGGCGGCGCGGGCACCGTGGAACATGGCCCAAGCCGCATCCGAGAGCAGCAGGGCGGCCAGCGCCGAGCGGCCCTGGCGCTTGCTGAAACGCTGGGTGGCCCACATGGCCAACTCCGAAGAGAGCTCGAAGACCTCTTCCGCGAGTTCCAGGCCCTCGGGCCCGCCGAAACGGTCCAGTTCGGACTCCTGGACTTCCTGCAGCTCCATGCCGGCTGCCAGGAGGGAGTAGGACTCTTCATACTGCGCCGGCAGGACGTAATGCTGCTCGGTCCGGACCGTGGCCAGGCACCGGGCCCGGTTCCGGGCCGCCATCTCGAACCTCCGGAGGCTGTCGAGCATGGGGCGGCTGCCCAGGAACCGGACCTTCACGTGGTGCCCCACCCGGTCGGCATGCTGGCTGAAGTACCAGCGTCCCACGCCTTCGCGGCGGGCGTGGGCTACCAGTGGCGTAACCAGTTCTCCTATGACGGCTTCGGCCTCGTCCTGTCTACCGGTGTAAATAGACAGGACCCACCAGTATGGTTCGAGGCCGAGCGACTCGGACGTGCGGACGGCTGTCAACTGGCTCATGCGCTGCTCCTAACGTTGCTCGCTGGTGGGTGGGGGAGGGAAGACCGGCCGTCCTGGCTACGGGATCAGCGGCATGGCTTCCGGATGGGGCGGTTCAGGGATTCCTACCAGTCCCAGGCCTTGGCACTCAGGATGGCGCCGCTGGGGGCCTTGGCCGGCTGGACTGCGGTCTGGCCGCCGTCGGCGACCGCAGGAGTGGAGGCGGTCACCGCACCCAGGGCGACCAGTAGACCGGCAGTAGTGCATGCAATCTTCTTCAACATGGCTATCCCCTTCGAGTGGCTGAGACTTGAGGCGGGTGGCTAACCCGGCATCACCAGAATTCCGCTGGCCGCCAGGTAAGTCCAGCCACCGCCGGGGCAACTTCCGGACATGCCCGGTAGAGGACTTACGGCAGCGCTTGTCCGTTTAGTGCCAGCGGCCGGAGCCGGCGAAACCGCTTGTGATGTCGGGACTTCGGGGCCCGCGGCCCGGCCCGGAAGGCCCCTTCCCGCAGAGCTGTCAGTATCCTGCCATGGCATATAGTTACACCCACAAAATGCTCCGAAACGGAGCTGCCGCGCCGATAGAGTGATGGTGATTCCGGCCATGACCATGGTGCCGGTATACCCGCCGCGCCATCAATGGAAGGGGGCTCGCGGTGATCAGCACCACGGCGTTCGAGCTGTACCAATACGCGGTAACCCACCCCGGATGGACCCGGGAGGATGCCTCGACCGCGCTCGGCTACACGCTGCGCGACCTGGACAAAGCCATCGAAGAGCTGGCAGCCCGGCGGCTCTTCCAGCTGCCCGCGGACGGCGCCGGCTACATGGTGGCCATCTCCCCGGACGTAGCCCTGTCCCAACTGGTGGAAGCGGACGAACGGCTGCTGATCGACCTGCGCACCAAGATCGCCAGCCACCGCAGCGACATGGCGGCCCTGGTACCGGCCTATGTCGCCGCGCGCAGGAAAATCACCATGGATTCCGGCGTGGAGGTACTGGAGGACCCCGTGGTCATCCGGAACCTGCTGATCGACTACGGCCGGGACGTCGGCGAGCAGGTCCTGATCGCGCAGCCCGCCGCCTCCACCGCGGATGTGCACCACGAGGGCATCCAGAAGGACCTGGAGCTCCTGGAGCGCGGCGTGGTCCGCAAGAACCTCTACAACGCCAGCACCCTGGACCATGTGCCGACCCGGAAGGCGGTGGCGGCCACCGCGCCGGCCGGACTGGAATACCGCACCCTCACCTACGTGCCCCTGAAGCTGATGGTCTTCGACCGGAGCCTGGCCCTGGTCGGCCGCCAGCACCATCCCGGGGACAGGGCGGCCCTGGTGGTGCGCGACGTCAGCCTGATCAATATCTTCATCCATCTGTTCAACGTCGGCTGGGACCTGGCCTCCCCGTACCCATGGCAGGACGAGGACGACGGCGACGATTCCGGCCTCACCAGCGTCCAGGCTGCGGTGCTCCGGGGCATGGCGGCAGGGTATTCGGACGAGGTGATTTCACGCCGCCTGAACATCAGCGTCCGCACCTGCCGCCGGCACATCGCCTGGATGCTGGACGAACTTGGTGCGGACAGCCGTTTCCAGGCCGCGCTCAAGGCCCGGGACAGGGGCTGGATCTAAGATTGGGGCGCTCCCGCAGTGCCGGTTCCACCCGTTCACCGCCGCCCCGCACGCTCCGCAAACGGAGACCCAGCCCGTTCCCTTGCGGGGCCCTCAAGCCCCACTCCAGCGCGGAAAAACAAATAGAAAACGGCCGTTGCGCATTAGGCAACCTCGGCTATTCTGAGTGGATGGTCACTCCGGATACGCCCCTTGCCTCCGCAGTTCCCGACGACGTCGAGGTCGCCCTCGAACGGGCGGTGGCCGCCCACCGGCACCAGCACCTCTTCGCCGAGCGCGCCTCCAACATCAAGCAGTCGGCCGTCCGCGATGTCTTCGACATCTCCATGCGCCCCGGCCTGGTCTCCCTGGCGGGCGGCAATCCCTTCCTGCAGTCTTTGCCGCTGGAGAAGCTGGGCACCATCGCCTACCAGCTGGTCACCGAACAGGGCCTGACCGCGCTGCAGTACGGCGGCGGCCAGGGCACCCTGGAGCTGCGCCGGCAAATCTGCGAGGTGATGGCCGAGGAAGGCATCACGGATGCGGACCTGGCCAACGTCGTCGTCACGATCGGCTCGCAGTCGGCCCAGGACATCGCCTGCAAGGTCTTCTGCAACCCCGGGGACGTGGTGCTGTGCGAGGATCCGACCTACGTGGGCGCGCTGAACACCTTCGAGGTCTACCAGGTGCGGGCCGAGCCGGTACCCATGGATGCCGGCGGCCTGGTGCCCGAGGAGCTGGAACGCCGGATCGCCGAGCTGCAGGCCTCCGGCGCGAACGTGAAGTTCCTCTACACCATCCCCAGTTTCAACAACCCGTCCGGCATCACCTTGGACGCCGGGCGGCGGCAGCAGATCGTGGACATCTGCCGCCAGGCCAATGTCCTGGTGCTGGAGGACAACCCCTACGGGCTGCTGCGCTTCGACGGACACCCGATCCTCCCGCTGCGGGCCGGGAATCCCGACGACGTGATCTACCTGGGCTCGTTCTCCAAGATCCTCGCCCCGGGCCTGCGCATCGGCTGGGCCCTGGTGCCTGCCCACCTGCAGCGGCGCTTCTACCTGGCCAGCGAATCCGTCATGCTCTGCCCGCCGACCCTGAACCAGATGCTGATCTCCGGGTACCTGGAAGAGCACGACTGGCGCGGCCAGATTGCCACCTACCGGCGGCTCTACGCCGAGCGCTGCGCCGCGATGCTGGCCGCCCTGCAGGAGTTCATGCCGGAAGGAATCAGCTGGACCAAGCCGGACGGCGGCTTCTTCGTCTGGGTCACGATGCCCGGGCACGTCGACACCTATCCGCTGCTGCACAAGGCGATCGACGCCGGCGTCGTCTTCATCCCCGGTGCCGCCTTCACGCCGTCGGACCGGCCGTCCAACAAGCTCCGGCTCGCCTTCAGCGCCGTGTCCGCCGAGCAGATCCGCGAAGGCGTCCGCCGGCTGGCCCCCGTGCTGCAGGCGGCGATCTAAGAACCTCAGCGGCGCTTCCGGACGTACCTGTGGTAGGCGTAGCGGCCGCCGAAGTAGAGCGCCAGCACCAGGATGATCCGCAGGATCGGGTTCATCCCGGGGAGCAGGAAGATCAGCACGTAGCTGAGCAGGAACACGCACAGCGTGGCCCACAGGGTGCCGCGCCAATCGATCCGGGGCATGCCGCCGTCGTTCTTCGCAGGCCGCTGCGGCCGGTAGTCGCTCATGCTCCCAGTCAACCATGCCCGAACGGGCCGGGGCCCAGCGCCCGGCTCAGTATCCAACCAGAATGCCGTCCCGGTCGGCGTAGAGCATGGCCCCGGGACGGATCACGACGCCGTCGATCCGAAGCACCGCGTCCACCTCGCCGGCTCCTGCCTTGGCGCTCTTGCGCGGGTTGGTGCCCAGGGCCTTGACCCCCAGCGGCAGCCCGGCCAAGGCCTCACGGTCCCGGACGGCCCCGTGGACGACCACTCCGGCCCAGCCGTGCTCCACCGCCGCGGCGGCGATCATGTCCCCCATCAGCGCCGTGGTCAGCAGGCCGCCGCCGTCCACCACCAGCACCGCTGCATTGCCGGCGGAGTTCAGTACGGACTTGACCAGGCCGTTGTCCTCCCGGCAGCGCACGGTACGGACCGGGCCGCTGAAGGCCTGCCGGCCGCCGAGGTCCTGGAACTGCAGCGACAGCGACTGCAGCTCCTCGCCGTGCTCGTCGTACAGGTCCGCGGTTGCCGCCGGCCGGGCATTCGGATCAGTCACGGATAGGCTCCTCCTCGCCACATGAAACCGATCCTACCGGGGAACGACCGCGACAGTCAGCTGCCGGCTAGTCCAGCAGCAGGGCCGGCTCCTCCATGATGGACGCGACGTCGGCCATGAAGCGGGCGGAGAGGTCGCCGTCGACCACGCGGTGGTCGAAGGAGCCGCCCAGGGTGGTGATCCAGCGCGGAATGACCTCGCCGTCGAGCACCCAGGGCTTCTGCTTGATGGTGCCAAAGGCCACGATGGCCACCTCGCCGGGATTGAGGATCGGCGTGCCGGTGTCGATGCCCAGCGCCCCGATGTTGGTGATGGTCAGGGTCCCGCCCTGCATCTCGGCCGGCTGGGTCTTGCCCTCGCGGGCGCGGGCGGCCAACTCGTTCAGGGCAATGGCCAGGTCCTTCAGGGACAGGTCCTGGGCGTCCTTGATGTTCGGCACCAGCAGCCCGCGCGGGGTGGCCGCGGCAATGCCCAGGTTCATGTAGTGGTGGATTAGGATCTCGTCACCGTCCTGGCCGGAGGCCCAGGTCGCATTCACCGACGGGTTGCGCGCCGCGGCCCAGATTACCGCCTTGGCCAGGATCAGCAGCGGGGAGACCTTGATGCCCTCATAATCCCGGCTGGCCTTCAGCCGCTTGACGAACTCCATGGTCCGGGAGGCGTCCACGTCCACGAAGATGCTCACGTGCGGTGCGCTGAAGGCGGACCTGACCATGTTCTCCGCGGTGATCTTGCGGATGCCCTTGACCGGGATCCGCTCGACCCGCTGCTCCTGAGGCTCCAGGGACGGAGCCCAGAACCGCTCCGCCGCGTCCACCTCGGCATCGCGCTGGGCCTGGTAGCTGAGCAGGTCCTGCTTGGTCACTTCGCCGTCGCGGCCGGTGGGGGTGATGTCGGCCAGGTCGATGCCCAGGTCCTTGGCCGCCTTGCGCACCGGCGGCTTGGCCAGCACCCGGGTGATCAGCCGGCTCACGGCCGACTGCACGTCACCGCGCTGGTGCGGCTTGGCGCCGGGCAGTGCTTCGTCCTCGACCGGCGTCGCGCTGTCGGGGGTGGGAGCCGGCGGCACGTGCGTAGCCTGCGGATGTGCCTGCGGCGCGGCCGGCAGGTGGAG
>NZ_JBHTML010000035.1:0-27484 GCF_042679445.1 Arthrobacter sp. GCM10027362 | reverse complement strand
TGGCCCGAGGCGGCGCGGGAGGGCGGGTCCCTGCTGCCCCGGGCGCCTCCGGGGTTGCAGGCCCCGGGGACGGCGCGCGGCCGCTGGCCAGCAGGATGCCCAGGTAAACCAGCAACAGCCCTGCCGGCAGATTCCAGTTTAGCGGCTCGTCCAGCAGCAGCGCCCCCCAGCACCCCGACCACCGGGGTGAGGCAGGCGGTCATGGCCGCGCGCAGGGGCCGGCGCGCTACAGGTCCAGAACCAGGCGCCGGCCCCTGCAGCGGGAGACGCAGATCATCATGGTGTCCCCGGTTTCGTGTTCGTCCTCCGAGAGCAGGCTGTCCCGGTGGTCGGGCTCGCCGGAGAGCACCCCCGTCTCGCAGGTGCCGCAGATGCCTTCCCGGCAGGAATTCGGCTGGTTGATGCCGGCCGCTTCCAGCGCCTGCAGGATGCTGGTGCCCACCGGAACCACCACTTCGGTGCCGCCGGCGGTTTCGACGATGAATTCGTGATCGCCTCCGGCCCAAGAAGCGGACCCGGCCCCAGGTCCGGCCGGGTCGGCGGTGAAGCGCTCGACGTGCAGGCGCGAGGGGTCTTCCCAGCCGCCGGCGATGGCCTGGAGCGCATTCAGCAGCGGCCCGGGCCCGCAGGCGTACACGTGGGTGTCCGGGTCCAGGTCCGCCAGCAGCCCTGCCAGCGGGTAGAGCCCGCTCTCGTCGTCGGCATGGAGGTGGACGTCGCCGCCCAGGGCTTCCAGTTCCCGGGTGAAGGCCATGGAGCTGCGGCTGCGGCCCAAGTACACCAGCCGCCAGGGCGTGTCGCGTCCGGCTGCCTCGCGGAGCATCGGCAGGATCGGGGTGATCCCGATGCCGCCGGCAATGAACAGGTAGCTGCCGGCGCCGGCCAGCGCGAAGTTGTTCCGCGGGCCGCGGACCTGCACCTTGGTGCCGGGTTTGAGCTCGTCATGGATGTAGGCGGAACCGCCGCGGCCTGCCGGTTCGCGCAGGACGCCCAGCCGCCAGCCGGAGCGGTCCGACTGTTCCGAGCACAGCGAGTACTGGCGCAGGATGCCGTTGGGCAGCAGCACGTCGATGTGGGATCCGGGGGTCCACGCCGGCAGCTGCCGTCCCAGCGGGTGTTCCAGGCGCAGCGAGACGACGCCGTCGGATTCACGGCTGACGGAGCGTACCTCGACGTCAAAGAATTCTTCAGTCACGGCTATAACCACCCGATTGGTCTTGGCCGTGCTGCACCGGCGCAGCACGGCACGTGTGTTTGTCGGTTACCCGGGGAACTATTCGGCAAGCACCGAGGCCAGGAAGGACCGGGTGCGCTCGTTCTGCGGGTTGGTGATGACCTCGCGGGCAGGGCCTTCCTCCACGACGTAACCGTCGGCCATGAAGACCACGCGGTCGGCGACGTCGCGGGCGAAGTTCATCTCGTGCGTCACCACGACCATGGTCATGCCGGTGCCGGCCAGGTCCTTCATGACCTTCAGGACTTCGCCCACCAGCTCCGGGTCCAGCGCCGAGGTCGGCTCGTCGAAGAGCATCAGCTTCGGCTCCATGCACAGCGCGCGGGCAATGGCCACGCGCTGCTGCTGGCCGCCGGAGAGCTGGCGCGGGTAGGCACCGGCCTTCTCGGCCAGGCCCACCTTCTGAAGCAGCCCCATGGCGCGGGCGGCGGCAACAGCCTTCTTCTCCCGGCGCACCAGCCGCGGGGCCTCGATCAGGTTCTCCAGCACGGTCATGTGCGGGAAGAGGTTGAACTGCTGGAAGACCATGCCGACGTCGGTGCGGGCCCGGCAGATGTCGTTGTGGCTCTGCTCGTGCAGCCTGGTGCCCTTGAGGTCGTAGCCGACGATCCGGCCGTTGACCCACATCCGTCCGCCGTCCACCGTCTCCAGGTGGTTGATGCAGCGCAGGAAGGTGCTCTTGCCCGAGCCGGAGGGACCGATCAGGCAGACCACTTCGCCCGGGGCCACCTGCAGGTCGATGCCCTTGAGCACCGCGTTGGACCCGTAGTTCTTGCAGACCGAGTCCGCCCTGACCATCGGCTCGGCGGTTCCGGGAGTGCTCATCTGCGTCCTCCTTTCAGCGCCAGGGCGTCGTGGGTGCCGAAGACCTTCTTCAGCTGCTGCAGCGGGGTGGGCGGCAGGGTGCGCCGGTCCCCGCGGGCAAAGCGCCGCTCCAGGTAGTACTGGCCCACCGAGAGGACGGAGGTGATCAGCAGGTACCAGAGGCTGGCCACGATCAGCAGCGGGATGGTCTCGAAGTTGCGCGCGTAGATGATCTGCGCGGAGTACAGCAGCTCCGGGACCGAGATCACGGAAACCAGCGCGGTGGTCTTGAGCATCCCGATGGTTTCGTTGCCGGTGGGCGGGATGATCACGCGCATGGCCTGGGGCAGCACGATCCGGCGCATGGTCTGCATCCGGGTGATGCCCAGGGCCTCGGCGGCCTCGGTCTGCCCGTGGTCCACCGACAGGATGCCGGCGCGGACGATCTCGGACATGTAGGCGCCCTGGTTCAGGCCCAGCCCGAGGATGGCCGCGGTGATCGGGGTGATCAGCTGGTTCGCGTCCAGGTGCACCCCCGGGATCCCGAAGCTGATCACCGGGTAGAGCGCGGCCAGGTTGAACCAGAACAGCAGCTGCACCAGCACCGGGGTGCCGCGGAAGAAGTTCACGTACGCGAACGCCGCCGTGCGCACCACCGGGTTGGCCGACAGGCGCATGACGGCGAAGACCACGCCCAGCACGATGCCGATGAGCATGCTGATCACCGTCAGGCCCAGCGTGACCAGGATGCCGCGGCCAATGGAGACATCGCGCAGGTACAGTCCGACGACGTCCCAGCCGAAGTTCGGATTGGTGAACACCGAGCGCAGCAGCAGGGCGGCGGCCAGGACGATGACGGCGGCCGAGACCCAGCGGCCGGGGTGCCTGGCCTTGACGACGGTATAGCCGTCACCGGCCGGGGCCGCCGGCTGGGTCCGGGTGGTCAATGCAGTCATGGGAGGCCTGCCCGTCCGCTACTTCGCATCCAGCGCGTCGGCGGTGATCAGCACCGAATCCGGAACGCCCCACCTGGTGCCCATGTCCTGGTAGTGGGTGCTGCCGATGATGCCGCGGGCGGCCTCGGTGACGGCTTCCTGCAGCCCGGTCTTCTTGCCCAGGGCGATGCCGAGGGGGATCGGGTCGTAGTCTTCTCCCGTGGCGAGCTCGAACTTGCCGCCGGCCTCCCGGGCCTGGTAGGCCAGGGGCACGCTGTCGGCCACCACGGCGTCTACGCGGCCGGAGCTCAGCGCGAGGTTCGCGTCGGTCTGGCCCGGGAAGTTCTGGATATCGATGGCGGCCTTGCCCGCCTTGGTGCATTCCTCGGAGAACTTGGGCAGGTACTCCATGGACTGGATCGAGCCCTTCTGGCCGGCGACCTTCTTGCCGCACATGCTCAGCGGGTCCATGGTGATCTCCTGCGGGTTCCCCGGCGCGACGGCGACGCCGGAGCCGGCGTTGAGGTATTCGACGAAGTCCACGATCTTCTCGCGTTCGGGGGTGACCGAGAAGGCCGACATCGCCATGTCGTACTTGCCGGAGGCCAGGCCGGGCAGGATGGTGTCGAAGGTCGCCGGCACGTGCTCGACCTTCAGGCCCAGCGCCGCGCCGACGGCGTCGGCGAAGTCCACGTCGTAGCCGATCATGGTCTTGTTGTCGGTGTCGTAGTACTCGAACGGGGCGTAGGTCGGGTCCGAGGCGACCTTGAGTACCCCGGCCTTGCGGAGATGCTCGGGCAGCAGGGCCTGGGCCTTCTCATTCAGCGGCACCGCGGCGGCTGGGGAGGCAGCGGCGGTGGTGGCTGCGGCGGTCCCGGCGTTGGCGGAGCCTTCGGAGGCATTGGTGCAGGCGCCCAGCGACAGGGCCACGAGCACCGAACCGGTCAGCAGGACGGAAGTTTTGGAAAGTCGCATTGTCTACCTTTCATGGGCCGGAAGGAGGATTCGGCAGGTTCAGCCGGGCCGGCTCCAGTGGAGCCGGGTGCTGCCGGGGCTGCAGCGCCGGCGGTCAGGGCACCCACCGCAGCGCCGTGGCCTTGCGGGGCGTGAGCAGGATCGACTCGCCGCCGGCGTCGCGGCCGGCCAGCGACAGCCGGAGGGTTTCCGGGTCCTCGCCCTCGACAAGGAACACATCGCCCGGACGCAGCCAGCGCTCCCACGGCCCGGTTTCGGCGGCCACCAGCGCCTCGCCGGCCAGCCCGGCGATGATCAGCTGCTCGCCGGCACCGCGCTGGAGCACGCCGGTGTAGCTGCCCTCGTAGCGCCGGCTCTGCGAGGCGATGTAGTCCGCGTCGGCGTCCAGGGACACCGCCGGCTCGTCCGCGGACTCATCCAGCTCCACGGTCCAGCGCCAGGGGTCGCCGCGGTCGGCCGAGTCCGGGCAGGCGGCCAGGATTTTGGCGCCGGATTCGGCGGAGACTTCCCCGCCGAGGGCATTGGCGCGTATCAGCATCCACATGCCGGGCCCCTATGCCGTCCGGGCGGGTTCACGGCGCGCGGCACCGCTGCCCGTGTTGGCGGTCCCGGCCTGCTGTTCCTTCTTCAGCAGCGCCGCCAGGATGCGCCGGGCCTTGGCCACGCCGCCGTCCTGGGCGATCAGCACGTCGAATTCTCCCTCGGGGCGGGTCTGCATGCCGATTTCCTGCGCTTCGAGGGCCGAGGCATCCTCGTCCAGCACGGTGGCCAGGCCGGCCCGCAGCTCCTCCGTGGCCTTCTCGTCATCGACGGCGAAGTTGCGGCTGAAGGCGTAGTAGTACCAGGAGTTGTGCTCGTCGATCGGGGTGATCCCGTTGAGCACCTTGATCAGGTAGCCCTCTTCCCGGGGCCGGCCCTCGCCGGTGATGCCCGAGTGAAGCACGTGCAGGTTCGGGACGAAGAACTCGGTGCAGTGGAAGCGGTCGAACAGCCCGCGCGCATCCATGGTTTCGGCGTAGAGCGGCGGGGCCGCCACGGAGGGCATCAGCCGGTCGACGCTGACCACATTGCCCTCGACCTCCACGGTGATGCCGTGCTCGTAGATGTAGTCGTCGCCCACGGTGCTCTTGTGCAGGAAGGACTCGTGGGTCAGGTCCAGCAGATTGTCGTGGATCAGGTCCGCCCGGCACTTGAAGTGGTACGAATGCGTCACGGTGGCCCATTCCGGATCCACCATCCAGTGGGTGTCGGGCACCTGGGCCGGATCCGCCAGGTCCGGGTCCCCGGTCCAGACCCAGATCCAGCCGTCCTTTTCCACCAGCGGATACTTGCGCACCCGGGCGCGTTCGGGAATGGTGCTCTGCGCCGGCACCTTGGTGCAGGCCCCGTCCGGGCCGTAGGTAAAGCCGTGGTAGCCGCACTCCACCGAGTCACCCACGGTGCGTCCTTCCGACAGCGGGAAGGCCCGGTGGGCGCAGCGGTCCGCCAGCGCGACCGCCTGGTTGTCCTGGGTGCGGAACAGGACGATGGGCATTTCGCAGATGACCCGGCGGACCGGTTTGCGGGAGACTTCGGTGGACCAGGCGGCCACGTACCACGTGTTCAGCACGTACATCTTCGACTCTCCTTTGAGTGTGGTGTATACACTGTATTCAGAGTCAATTGCACGGTCAAGGGTTTCATGGAAACGGTCCGCGGCGCCCTCGTTCCCCCCGGGCTTTCCGTTCCGGAAAGCCCGGGGGGAACACTTCGGGATCGCTTCGGGCATGCAAGAATTGGGACGTCGGAGAGGATGCACATGAGTGGCTTGCCCAATGACCTGCGGCCGTTGGCGGTGCGGGTCTACGAACAGCTCAGCGCCGACATCATCCACGGCGTGATCAAGCCGGGCACGGCCCTGGCCCAGGAACAGGTGGCAGCCCAGTACGGTGTTTCGCGCACACCGGTCCGCGATGCGCTCACCCAGCTGACCCTCGAGGGACTCACCAGCCTGGTTCCGGGCAGGGGCTACCTCGTCAACGAACTGGACGACCGCGAGGTCGAAAACGTCTTTGAGGTCAGGTACGCCCTCGAATCGCTGGCCGTCCGGCGCGCCATCGGTTCCTACACGCCGCAGCAGCTGCTCCGCCTCGGCAGCCTCGTCGATGAAACCGAGATCACCGATCCGGCCGACACCGAGGAAATGTTCCGCCTCGGCCGGGCTTTCCACCTCGACTTGGTGGCGCCCTGCGGCAACGACTTCCTGGTCGGGGTGCTCACCTCGATCTGGAAGCATCCGATCCAGCAGCGCATTACCCTGACTTACCGTCACGGGGCCGGGCACCGGGCCAAGGTGGTCAGCGACCACCGGGGCATCGTGCAGGCGCTCAAGGACAAGGACGCGGATAAGGCCGTCGGGATCCTCAGGCATTGCCACGACGTCAGCGACCCGAACCGGGACTAACGCCGGCACGGCCATCGCCTGCCGGATGGGTCGCTCAGACCGTGCAGCCGCATGCCATGGGTCGGGCCGCTGTGGTGCGCAGTGCGCCGGGGAGCCCATTGGCAGGATTGTGCCCGGTGATGCGGCGGCCTCCCTCGCAGGTCGGCTCGGCCCTGGCGGGAACACCGAATCCCGGCCCGCAAGGCATGTTTTCCCTGGGAGCCGTTGTGCTTAATCGATAAATCTCCTAGCTTCGCCTTACTGATTGCCTGCGGCAGTTGGTCAGACCCTCCGGGTTCCGGAGGTCAGCGTGTTTATCGAATTCTGCTTCCGGCTACCGGCCGTTTGGCCAGAACCTTAGGAGAATGAATGAAAAAGAGCACATTGGTCTTCTCGCTGGCGGCAGCGGCAGGGTTTGCAGCCCTGTCCGCGGCACCTGCCCTGGCCGTAACGGCCGCCTACCCGAACTGCAGCGCTGCAGCAGCAGCGGGTGCATACAACATCCAGGCCGGTTCACCTGGCTACGGTGCCCATCTCGACAGCGACGGCGACGGCGTCGGCTGCGAGAACGGGAACATGGCCTACTCACCCGCCCCTGCCGCTCCGGTGGAAGCACCCCAGGTGGGCCAGCTGCCCGTCGGAGCCCCCGATACCGGCGTAACCCAGGAAGGCACCAACGACCTGGGTGCCCTCGTCCTCGGCGGCGGCCTTGTGCTGGCAACGGCAGCCGGCGGAACCTGTCTGGTCCGCCGCCGCGGCGCAGGCCAGGCGTAGTCCTGCCCCGCTGACCGGACCTGTAGCCACACATGATCAGTTCAACCAGCGGCCTCCGCAGAAGCCGGCCGGCATCTGCGGCGGCCGCCCTGCTACTTCTGGCCGGCTGCGCGAACTGCGCCTCCGCGCAAGTCGAACCTGCGGTCGCACCACCTCGTGCAGCTTCGGCGCCTTCACCTGCAGCAGCGAAGACGGCCCGGCCGGCCTCCACACCCGCAGACTCCGGGGCGGGGAACAAGGCACAGGCCCGGCCGCCGGTCATGGCAGCATCCGTGCCCCGGTCTCTGAGCATTCCTGCCATCGGTGCCGAATCCGGACTGCTGAAGCTCGGGCTGCAGGATGACGGTTCCCTCGAAGTGCCTCCCGGTGATCCCGGCTCCCCGGCCGGCTGGTATATCGAATCCCCCACCCCGGGAGAACGCGGACCGGCGGTCCTGCTCGGCCACGTCAATTCCTACGGCGGGGCACCGGGCGTTTTCGCCCGCCTGCGTGACCTGAGGTCCGGGGACCTTATCGAAGTCGCGCGCGAAGACGGCACGGCCGCCGTCTTCGCGGTCCGCCGCGGCGAGCAGTACCCCAAGAACGCCTTTCCCGCACAGGCCGTCTACGGCAACACCGAAGGATCCGAACTGCGGCTGATCACCTGCGACGGCTACAACCCCGCAACCGGCCAGTTCGACGACAACTATGTCGTCTACGCGGAGCTCGTCACCTGAACGGCCCGGCCTAAGGTCCCGTCCCGGACCTGCGGTTCGTTGCCGGCAGGGGAGCGGGGCGCGTGGGTTGAACCCCAATTGGACCTTAGGAATTCCGCCTTCGGAAGGGGCCAGTGTCGGCAGCCCGCCGTGTACACCTCCCGTTCTCGGATCAGGTCAGCGGCGCCGCGGCCTCGGCGGCCAGCCGCAGGCCCGGCGTGGTCAGCAGTTCCGGAGCGCCGAGCACGGCCTCCAGCAGGGCCTCATCCATCAGCGCCTGGGCGCGGACGACGTCGATGACCCCGGCTCCGGTGCGCATCGCGTGCTGCGCGACCTCGGTGGCGCGGTGGTAGCCGATGTACGGTACCAGCGCGGTGACCAGCCCGATGGAATTCTCCACCCCGGCCCGCAGCCTGTCCCGGTCGGCGGTGATGCCCTCGACGCAGCGTTCGGCCAGGACCGTGCACGCCGCCGTGAGCTCCCCGACGCTCTCGAACAGCGCACGGGCCATGACCGGCTCGAAGGCGTTCAGCTGCAGCTGCCCGGCCTCGGCCGCCATGGTCACGGTCAGGTCCTTGCCGATCACGGAGAAGGCCACCTGGTTGACCACTTCGGGAATGACCGGGTTGACCTTTCCCGGCATGATGCTTGACCCGGCCTGCACGGCCGGCAGCACGATCTCGCCGAGTCCGGCGCGCGGGCCCGAGGACAGCAGGCGCAGGTCGTTGGCCACCTTGGAGAGCTTGACCGCGATCCGCTTCAGGACGCTGGAGAACTGGACCAGGGCACCCACGTCCTGGGTGGCCTCGATCAGGTTCCCGGCCGGCACCACGGGCACGCCCGAGATCCGGGCCAAATGGCGGCAGGCCGCCTCCGCATAGTCCGCGTGGGCGTTGAGCCCGGTGCCGATCGCCGTCCCGCCGAGGTTTACCTCCCGGATCAGCAGCATCGCCTCGGCCAGGCGCAGTTCGTCTTCGGCGAGCATGACCGCGAAGGTACTGAACTCCTGGCCCAGGGTCATCGGCACCGCGTCCTGGAGCTGGGTCCGGCCCATCTTCAGGTAGTCCCGGAACTGCACCGACTTGCGTTCCATCGCCGTCCGCAGCCCGGCCATGGCCGCCAGCAGGGTCCCGGCCGCGCGGTGCAGCCCGAGCCGCAGGGCGGTGGGGTAGACATCGTTGGTGCTCTGGCCGAGGTTCACGTGCTCGATCGGGTGCAGGTGCGCGTACTCGCCCCTGGCCTGGCCGAGGAGTTCCAGCGCCCGGTTGGCAATGACCTCGTTGGCATTCATGTTGGTGGAGGTGCCCGCCCCTCCCTGCAGGACGTCGACGACGAACTCGCCGGTCAGCCGCCCGTTCTGCACCTCCCGGCATGCGGCCATGATGGCCCCGGCGCGGCGCTCGTCCAGCAGCCCGAGCTGGTGGTTGGCCGCGGCGGCGGCCTCCTTGACGCAGCCCAAGGCCCAGACCAGATCACCGTGCAGGCCGATCGGCACGCCCGTGATCCGGAAGTTTTCCCTGGCCCGGGCGGTGTGCACGCCGTAGTAGGCGGCGGCGGGAACGTCCAGCCCGCCGAGCAGGTCGTGCTCGGTTCTCGTTTCAGCCGACACCGAGGACCTCCTTCTCGTCGTCGGACAGCAGCCGTTCCCGCAGCCCCGCGTCCGAGGCGGCGTCGATGCAGGTCCAGGCCATGGCCTTCGCCGCGTCCAGGACCGCGCGGTCCGCCGCGGCGGTGACGCAGTGCTCGGCGAATTCCTTCTGGTGGTTCACCGCCGGCAGCGAACCGATGCCGATGTAGGGGTGGATGGCCGGCAGGACCAGCGAGACATTCCCCATGTCGGTGGAGGCCCGGTTCATCCGCATGTCCGGTCCGGAGTCGGCGAAGGTCCGGCCCAGCCGCAGGGCGTTGCCGACATAGAGTGCCAGCAGGTCCTCGTCGGTGCGGAATTCCGAATACGGCCTGCTCTCCGCCTCGATGTCCAGGTCGCAGCCGGTGGCCAGCGCCCCGGCCTCGAAGCAGCGCCGCACCCGTTCCTCGAGGACGTCCAGTTCGGCCAGCGAGCCGGCGCGGACATACCAGCGGCCCTCGGTCACCTCCGGAATCGCGTTGGGCGCCTCGCCGCCGTTGGTCAGCACGCCGTGGACCCTGGTCCCGCCCTCGAGCTGCTGGCGCAGCAGGCCGATCGCGACCTGGGCCACGGTGAAGGCATCCGCGGCATTGACGCCGCGCTCGGGGTAGGCGGCGGCGTGGGCGGCCTTGCCCCGGTAGCGGATCCTGCTGTGCGAGACGGCGAACGGTTCGGCCCGGGCCACATCCAGCGGCCCGGGATGGACCATCATGGCCGCGTGCTGGCCGTCGAAGGCCCCGCGTTCGAGCAGTTCGATCTTGCCGCCGCCGCCCTCTTCGGCCGGGGTGCCGAACACCGTGATCCGCACGTCGAGGGCATCGGCGATCGGGGCCAGCGCCGCGGCGGCCCCGACGGCCGCCGCGGCAATGATGTTGTGCCCGCAGGCGTGGCCGAGCCCGGGCAGCGCGTCATACTCCGCGCAGATTGCCAGCTGCAGCGGCCCGCGGCCCACGCCGGCGGAAAACGCCGTCGGGAACCCGCACAGGTCCCGGTGCACCTCGTAGCCGAAACCTGCCAGCTCGCCGGTGAGCCAGCCGGCGGCCTGGTGTTCCTGCCAGCCCGGTTCCGGGTTGGCATGGATGCGGTGGGAGAGTCCGAGGATGCGCCCGGACAGCCCGTCGATCCGGCTGGCGGCGACCTCCTTGAGGTTTTTCACAGGTCCCCCGGCACCCCGTAGCTGGGCGCGAGGGCCGGCTGGACCGCGCGCAGCTTGTAGTCGGCCTTCTGCGGACGCCACAGCTCCCAGATTCCGGCGAGTTGGCCGATGGGGTCCTCGTCCGCCCAGTCCACCCGCAGGTCCGTGACCGCCCACGGGACATCCTCGACGACGACCAGTCCTGCCGAATGCTCCGGACCTTCCTCGCCGCCGGCGTCGCGGCCGGCCAGCAGGCCGGCCAGCAGCCGGTCCTCGAACTCGCCGTCGGCGGCGGCATAGGCCTCGGCAATGGCGTCGACGACGGCGGGCGAGGAGAGCAGGTTGCCCGCCGCCACCGCGCCGTCGAGCTCCACGGTCCGGTGGGTGCCCAGCGTACGGGCACCGCTGAAGGCGGCCGTCCGTCCGTCGCGCCCGACGGCGCTGAGCTGGCGGAATTCGGTGTCCGGCTCCTGGGCCAGGAGCTTGGCCATCGCTTCCGCTGCATTCGATCCGGACTCCAGCAGATCCAGCAGCTTCGTTCCCAGCCCCGGATCGGTGATGTTCTGGGACGCCACCGCCCCGGTCCCCGGGCGCAGGTGGACGCAGCGGGCCGCCACGGCCGGGCTCGAGGACGTGACGACCATGCCGAAGGCACCGGTGGCGGCATCCCTGGCGACGAGTGAGAAAGTCATTGAATCTCCTGGAGATCTGGTTTTTCTAGGTTGTTTTAGTTCTTCGGGCTGCTGATGACGGCGGTCGCGTCGATTTCCACCAGCCATTCGGGGCGGGCCAGGGCGTCGACGACGATCCCGGTGGAGACCGGGTAGACGCCCTTGAGCCAGCGGCCCATGGTCCGGTACACCGGTTCCCGGTAGCGGGGGTCGACGAGGTAGACGGTGACCTTGACGATGTCCTCGAGGCTGCTGCCGGCCTCCTTCAGCAGCATGTCGATGTTGGCCATGGCCTGCTCGGTCTGGGCCTCGACGTCGCCGATGCCCACGGACCCGCGGGTCTCGAGGTCCTGGCCGATCTGGCCGCGCAGGTAGACCACGCCGTTGGCCACCACCGCCTGGCACAGGTCGTTGTCCAGGTTCTGCTCGGGGTAGGTGTCGCGGGTGTTGAACTTGCGGATCCGGGTGTGGGTGCTCATGCGCGCGATCCGTCCACTTTCTCGGACAGGTCGGCGGCGGCCTTGACCAGGTCCAGGGGGCCGTTCCAGTCGAAGTTGCGGTAGACGGCGCCCAGCTGGGCGAACGGCGGGGACTGGGCGAACAGCTGGAAGGTCAGCCGGTGTCCGGCGTAGTCGCTGTTGAGCAGGTCGCGGGCAAAGGCCAGCAGCCGGCGGCGGTCCTCGGCCACCCAGTTCTCGTTGATCGTGTAGAACTTCTCCAGCCAGGGCGAGACTTCCGGGTCGCCGAAGGTTGCCGCATCCGGGGTGATGCAGATCTGGCCGCCGCACAGCTCCCGGGCCGCGTGCATCATGGCCGGCAGCTGGGTCAGGGCGAACACCCGGCCGGTGTAGAGCAGGGACTGGTTGGGCATCAGCAGCCCGCCCGGGCTGTTCTCGGCGTTGGCGATCGCCGCGGTCAGGTGCGCGTTGATGCCTTCGCGGTAGCAGGCCAGCTGGGCGAGCTTCTCCTGCACCGCCTGCTGCTTTTCCAGGCCTGTCTGCTTCACGTTCCACAGCGCGGCGCCGATCATCAGGTCTGCCAGGTGCAGGGTGCGCTGGACGAAGGGGAAGGCGCTGTAGCGGTGCAGGGTGGAGCGGATGAAGGCCGCGGCCTTGGTGTGGCGGTAGAACAGCACGTCCTCCCAGGGGATCTCCACATTGTCGAAGACCACCAGGGACTCGACCTCGTCCACCCGGTTGGCCAGCGGGTAGTCGGCGGCCGGGGCGCGCCCGGCGAAGCCGTTGCGCGAGATGAACTTCAGGCCCGGCGAACCCAGGTCCACCACGAAGCCGACGGCGTAGTCGGAGAGCTTGTCGTTGCCCCAGTTGGCAATGGTGGGCTTGGTGAAGGCCTGGTTGGCGTAGGCGGCGGCGGTTTCGTACTTGGCGCCGCGGACCACGATCCCGTTGTCGGTCTCCTTCACCACATGCAGCAGCATGTCCGGGTCCTGGTCCTGCGGGGCCTTGGACCGGTCCCCCTTGGGGTCCGTGTTGGCGGAGATGTGGAACGGGTCGGCCTTGATGGTGCGCGCGATGTGCCGGCGGATGTTCTCCGAGAAGCGCGGGTCCACCTCGTTGAGCACATCCTGGCCGTCGTAGAGGGACCACATCTCCCCGATGGTCTCGTCCCCGACCCGGGTGACCACGCCGCCGGCCTCGCGCTGGACCAGTTCCACGGCGGCGCGCTTGTCCTGCCAGTCCTGCTGCGTCTTCGGCAGCCGGTTGGCAATCGCGTTCGGTTCGCCGGTCTCCTCGTCCGCATAGGTCATCACCTGGCGGGAATGCTCTTCGTGGGCGAGGTCGTAGATCCTGGCCCGGACGTCGACCACCGGCTTGAACATCGGGTGGGTGGTCACATCCGCGACCTTCTCCCCATCCACCCAGACCTGGCGGCCGTCGCGGATCGACTCGCGGTATTCATCTCCGGTGCGGATCACTTGGAATTCTCCTTCTGCTGGCGGTACGTGGGGCCGGAACCGGGGTAGTCGGGAAAGACCGACGGCTCGATCGGTTCCGGTTTGGCATAGTTCTGGGCGCTGTAGATCAGCGGTTCGGCGTCGTGGGACTCGATGTCGGTGACCCGGCCGATGTAGACCAGGTGCGTGCCGGCCTCGACGACCTCGTGGATCGTGCAGTCAAAGCTGGCCACCGCATCGCGGATGCGCGGGGAGCCCGACGGCGCCTCGACCCATTCGCCGCAGCTGAAGTCCCAGCGATCCTTGCCCGGCCAGGGCCGGCCGGCGAAGGTGTCGGCCACATGGTCGTGCTGCTTGCCCAGGACATTGACATTGAAGACGCCGTGCTCGCGGATCGCGGCGTTGATCGGGCTGCGGTGGTTGATGCACACCAGCACCAGCCGCGGCTCCGCCGAGACCGAGCACATGGCGCTGACGGTCTGGGCGAACTGGCCTGCCGGCCCGCCGGTCGAGACGACGGTGACTCCGGTGGCGACCCGGCCCATGGCGGCGATGAATTCGTCCCGCGGGGCAGCCGGCGCCCGGGTGGCCCCGTCCCTGGTTGACATAGGCATTTGGCCCGCTCCCTTCCACTTGTGCGGTTGCTTGCATCAAGTATTGGAAGCAGGGGTGTGATGCGTCCAACAGAACTTTTCAGCGGAAAGCATCGAAAAAACCGATGGCTCGGTGCGGCGCCGGTGCGGTGCCGGCGTCGGGCTCCGGGCGGGCGGTCAGGCCAGGGCGTTCCGGCATTCGTCGATGAACGCCGTCGCCCTGCGGGTCAGGCGCACGCCGGACAAATGCACCGCGCACACGTTCAGGCCGGGCGGGGCGCCGTGGAGCGGCTTGGTCACGAACCCGCGGCCCTCGTAGCTCATGTTGATGTTGGTGCGCTGGCTGAGGATCGAATAGCCGAGCCCCCGGGCCACCAGGGCGCGCACCATTTCGAAGCTGGTGGTCCGGAACCTGATGTTCGGTTCGAGGTCCTCGGCCTCGAAGAAGGAGAGGAAGTAGTCCCCGCCGGGCGGCAGGTCGAAGAGGATCAAGGGTTCGGGCGCCAGCTGCTGCATGGAGAGCGCGCCGTTATCGGCAAACTTGTGGTGCTCGGGCAGCACCACGTAGGGCGGGGTGGCTGCCAGCACGTGGGAGCTGAGGTCCCGGGCGAATTGGCGCCGGTTGAAGTCGTAGCCGTACAGGATGGCCAGGTCCAGGGAGCCGTTGCGCAGCTGCTCCTCCAGCGTCAGGTGCGAGCCCTCGACAAAGCTCAGGTCCACGGCGGGGTGGTGCTCGGTGAAGCTGGCGATGATGCGCGGCAGCAGGATCGGCGCGAGCGTGCTGTAGCAGCCGACCATCAGCCGGCCCGAGAGCGATTCGCTGGCCTCCCGGGCGGAGTTCTTCAGGTCGTCCACCCCGGCCAGCAGCCGGCGGGCGTCGGCCAGGACCTGCTGGCCCACCCCGGTCAGGGACAGCCCGCGCGCGTGCCGGATGAAGACCTGCACGCCCAGGGACTCCTCCAGGTCCGCCAGCGCCGTGGAAACGGCCGACTGGGACAGGTAGAGCCGCCCGGCCGCGGCGGTGACACTGCCGGTTTCCGCCGCCGCGATCAGATATTCGAGCTGCCGCAGGGTCACACCAGACATAGATTTTCCCGAAACCCTTCTTCGATTACATCTGTTTTACATGGATATGCCTACCCTGCATAGTCGATGTAATCCGGAACACAAAACGACCACGCCGAAGGGACCGAGCAGCAGATGAGCGACCCGGAACTTGATCTCCTCCTGAAGACCCTGTCCATCGATTCAACGTGGGGCCGGGAGAAGGAGCTGGCCGAATTCATGGCGCACCGGCTGGAAAGCTGGGGCGTTGACGACGTGCAGCTGGTCGAGTCCCTGCCGGGCCGGCACAGCGTCGGCGGGCGGCTCCGCGGCACCGGCGGCGGCAAGTCGCTGCTGCTCAACGGCCATCTGGACATCTACGAGGTCTCGCCGGACTGGACCCGGGACCCGTTCGGCCCCGTCGTCGAGGACGGCAAGGTCTACGGCGCCGGCATCGCGGACATGAAAGCGGCCACCACCGCGGCGCTGGCCGTCCTGCGCCGGATCGCGTTGTCCGGCACCCGGCCTGCCGGCGACGTCGTCTTCCAGGGCGTCTCCTGCCACTTCGAGGGCGGCGTTGGCACCCGCTCGCTGCTGGAGGCCGGCTTCACCGCCGACGGCGCCATCTGCGGAGAGCCCACGGACAACACCATCGGCACCGTCCACCGCGGCGCGGCGTACCTGAAGATCACCACCTACGGCCGCCAGGCCCACACCTCCGCCAAGCAGCTGGGCCTGAATGCGATCGAGACCATGGAGCCGATCCTGGCCGGCATGCGCCGGCTCGAAGGCGCGATGCCCTATACCCCGCACCCGGAACTGCCCGGCGGGCCGAACCTGAACATCGGCACCATCCGCGGCGGCACCAAGCACAACCAGGTGCCCGACCGCTGCGAAATGACCTGCGACATCCGCCTGCTGCCCTCGCAGGATCCCTACGACGTCAAGGTCCAGGTGGAGCAGATGATCGGCGACCTCAAGGCCGCCGATCCCCGAATCGAGGCCACCGTGGAGTTCAGCGACCACTGGCTCAGCGGCCCGCGGCTGCCCTACGAGATCGACAAGGCTTCCCCGATCTCGGTGGCGGCCGCCCAGGCCGTGTCCCGTGCCGGCGCCGAGCCGGTGTACCGGGGCATCCAGTTCTGGACCGACATGGTGCCGCTGAAGCAGTACGGCATCCCCGCCGTGAACATCGGCCCGGGCACCCCGCCCTACAGCTGGGCCGACGAGTGGGTGGAACTGGCCAAGTACCGGGAAATCATCGACATCTACCACCAGGCCGTGGACCTGTGGTGCAACTGAGCCAACGAAAGGCAGCCATGAAAACCTCCCTGAAACACGCCGTCCTGGCCGGCACCGCGGCCCTCGCCCTGGCCCTGAGCGCCTGCGGCGGCAACAGCAATGCGACGGGCTCATCCGCCGATGCCGGGGCGGCCAAGGTCGAAACCAATACCTCCGGCGTCCTGAACGTCGGCATCGATTTGACCTACCCGCCCTATGACATGCTCGACGGCGGCAAGCCCGCAGGCTTCGACGTGGAGTTCATGGACGCGATATCTGCCGAACTGGGCTTGAAGCCGAAGTACACCGACACCCGATTCGCCCAGATCGTCGCCGGCATCAAGGCCGACCGCTACGACGTGATTGCCTCCACGCTCTACATCTCCTCCGCCCGCGACAAGGAAGTGGACTTCGTGCCCTACTTCCAGACCGGCAATTCCATCATCGTAAAGGAAGGCCAGGCGGCCCTGGCCACGGCCCAGGACCTCTGCGGCAAGCAGGTCGGCGTGGTCACCGCGACGGTCATCGCCAAGATCCTGCCCGCCGCCGAAAGCGACAAGTGCAAGAAGGCCGGCAAGCCCGCCATCACCGTGAAGGAATTCCCCACCGACCCGGAGGCGACCCAGGCGCTGCTCTCGGGGCAGGTCGATGCCCAGATGACGGATGCCGCAGTGGCCAAGACCGCCGTCGAAAAGGCCAAGGGCCGGCTGAGCCTGAGCAGCCGGCAGCTGATCTACCCGATCGCCGTCGGCCTGGCCGTCCAGGAGGGGAACGCAAAGATGCAGCAGGCGCTCAAGGACGGGCTGGAGGCCATGAAGGCCTCGGGCAAGTACGACGAACTGCTCAAGAAGTACAACCTGGAGCCCGTTGACCCCGCGGTGCTCGAGGAATCGATGAAGCAGGCCTGACCATGACATTCGACTGGGCCTACACGTTCTCCCTCTTCGCCGATCCGGACCTGTGGCGTGCTGCCGGCGTCGTCGTCGCCCTGAGCCTGCTTTCCTGGGTGATTGCCAACATCGCGGGCATCGGGTTGGCGCTGATGAAGGAATCGCGCTCCCGGATCCTGGCCGGCCTCGCCGGCGGCTACGTCTGGCTGTTCCGCAGCCTGCCGCTGCTGGTGCTGCTGGTCTTCGCGTACAACATCCCCCAGGTCTTCCCGGCCACCCAGACAGTGCTCGGGTCCTCGTTCAATGCCGCGCTGATTGCGCTGGTGCTGAGCGAGGCGGCCTACATGGCCGAGATCCACCGCGGCGGCCTGCTCTCGGTCTCCGCCGACCAGCGCGAGGCCGCCCGGGCGCTGGGCCTGCCGTACGGCTACGTGCAGCGCCACGTGGTGGTCCCGCAGGCCTTCCGGATCGCGCTGCCGGCGCTGGGCAACGAGTTCGTCTCGATCCTCAAGCTGACCTCGCTGGCCAGCGTGATCTCGCTGGAGGAAATCCTGCTGGTCGGCCAGCGCCTCTACACCCAGAACTTCCTGGTGCTGGAGACCCTGTTCGCCGTCGCCGTCTTCTACGTCCTGCTCGTAACGATCTTCGACCGGCTCCGCGCCCTGCTCGAGCGCCGGCTGGACGTCAGCCGGCGCCGCCCGGCCCTTCAGGGCGATCCGGACCCTGCCGCGGCCGGCAGCGTGGCCCGCGGCCGCGAGCGGGTCCCGCACTCGGGCAAGGCGCTGGTGAGCGCGCAGGCCGTCACGAAGTCCTTCCACGGGAACCAGGTGCTCAAGGGCGTCGACGTCGACGTGCACGCCGGGGAGGTCGTCGTCGTTATCGGCCCGTCCGGGTCCGGCAAAACGACGTTCGTGCGCACGCTGAACCATCTGGAACCCGCCGACGGCGGCACCATCGAGGTCAACGGCCGGCGGATGGGCAGCAGGCTGGGGCAGAACGGCAGGGTGGTCGCCCTGTCCGACCGCGAACTGAGCGTCCAGCGCCGCGACGTCGGCATGGTCTTCCAGCGCTTCAACCTCTTCCCGCACAAGACCGTGCTGGAGAACATCACGCTGGCGCCCGTGCAGCTGGGCCTGATGAAGGCCGATGAGGCCCGCGAGTTCGGCAAGGAGCTGCTGCGCAAGGTCGGCATGTCGGTGCACGCCAACAAGTACCCGCACCAGCTGTCCGGCGGCCAGCAGCAGCGCGTGGCCATCGCCCGCGCCCTGGCCATGAAGCCGTCCGTGATGCTCTTCGACGAACCGACGTCGGCGCTGGACCCGGAGCTGGTTTCCGAGGTGCTGGCTGTCATCGCCGAACTGGCCCAGGAGGGCATGACCATGGTCATCGTCACGCACGAAATGAAGCTGGCCCGGGATGTCGCGGACTGGGTGGTCTTTATGGAGGACGGCAACGTGGTCAAGCAGGGCCCGCCGGAAGCCATCTTCGGGACCGACGCCGAACCGCGGATCCGGCGCTTCGTCCAGAGCGTGTCGGATGTGCCGCTGGCGGTGGAAGCACCTGCGGCACAGTAAGCGCCGGGAAAACGCAGCCTGCAGGGGCCGCCCGGCACGATGCCGGGCGGCCCCTGCAGGCTGTTGGCCGCCGATCAGCGCCTGACGGATCCGGCAACCGCCTGACCGACAGCGCCGGCGACCTGCCCGCCGGCCTCCTTCAGGGCTTCCCGGTCCGACGCGACAAGGATGCCGGCGAAGTTCGCCGCAAAGCCGCCGAGGTCCGGGCTGACGGAGCCGACGACGGCGTAGACCGGTTTGCCGGGGCTACGGTCCAGGATCGCGGAGATGATCTTCCCCTGGCCGGTCTGGGAGTCCAGCCGTCCCTCGCCGACGATGACGGCGTCGGCGCCGGCAACGTGCCGGTCGAAGCCGACGGCGTCGAGGACGAAACCGGCGCCGGAGACGAGTGCGGCCCCGTACCGGGCCCACATTCCGCCGCTGAAGCCGCCGGCGGCCCCGGTGCAGGCGATGCCGCGGGGATCGCGCGGATAGCCTTCAGCCTGCCGGTGCAGGCGCTCTGTCAGCTGCTCCACCTGTTCGGGGCCGGCGCCCTTCTGCGGGCCGAACACGGCTGCAGCGTCCTCGAAGGCGGTGGCGACGTCGCTGAGTACCGTCACCTGCGCCCCGCGGAGCCCGCCGTGCGCCTCGATGGCGGCAACGGCCCCGGTGCCGCCGTCCGTCGTCGCGCTCCCTCCCGCGGCGACCACAATCCGGGTGGCGCCGCGCCGCGCGGCGTCGGCCATGAGCAGGCCGGTTCCGTAGGTGTCCGCGGTGAGGGGGCTGCGCTCGCCGGAGCAGGGGAGCGTGATGCCGCTGGCGGCGGCCAGGCCGATCACGGCCGTCCTCCCGTCCGCGGCGAGGGCATAGGACGCGCGGAGCGGATCGTGCCACGGGCCCACGGTGTCCGCCTCGACCAGTTCGGCGCCGAGGGCGTCGCGCAGGATCTCGTAGGTGCCCTCGCCGCCGTCGGCCACCGGCAGTTCGACGGCGCAGGCGCCGGCCGCGCGCACCCCGGCGGCGATGTGCGCGGCGGCCTCGGCGGCGGTGTAGGTGCCCTTGAAGCTGTCCGGGGCAATCAGGATCCTCATGCCGGCGTCAGAACCCGACGTTTTCGCGGCCCTTGAGGTCCAGCATTTCGCGGGCCTCGTCCGGGGTGGCGACCTCGAAGTTCAGGGCCTCGAGGATGGTGCGGATGCGGCTGACCTGCTCGGCGTTGGAGGCGGCGAGCCGGCCGGGGCCGATCCACAGCGAGTCCTCCAGGCCCACGCGCACGTGGGAACCCATGGCGGCGCCGATGGTGGCCAGCGGCATCTGGTTCCGGCCGGCGCCGAGGATGGACCACTGGTAGTCCGCGCCCAGCAGCCGGTCGGCGGTGCGGCGCATGTGCATCAGGTCCTCGGGGTGCGCGCCGATGCCGCCGAGCAGGCCGAAGACGGACTGCACGAACAGCGGGCCCTTCGCCAGCCCGCGGGCGTGGAAGTGGGCCAGGTTGTTCAGGTGCGAGATGTCGTAGCACTCGAATTCGAAGCGGGTGCCGTTGGAATTGCCGATGGTCAGGATGGTCTCGATGTCGGCGAAGGTGTTCTTGAAGACCAGGTCCCGGGACTTCTCCAGTCCTTCCCGCTCCCACTCGTGTTCGAACTCGGGGAAGCGGTCCAGCATGGGGTAGAGGCCGAAGTTCATCGAGCCCATGTTCAGGGAGGCCAGTTCGGGTTTGAAGGTGGCGACCGGGAGCATCCGCTCCTCCACGCTCATGTGCGGGGAACCGCCGGTGGTGATGTTGATGACCGCGTCCGTGTTGGCCTTAAGCTTCTCGAGGATCGGCTCGAAATGTTTCGGGTCCTGGGAGGGGCGGCCGTCCTTCGGGTCACGGGCGTGCATGTGGACGACGGCGGCACCCGCAGCCGCGGCGCCGATGGCGGCGTCCGCGATTTCCTCCGCGGTGACCGGCAGGTGCGGGGACATGCTGGGGGTATGAATGGCGCCGGTGACGGCGGAAGTGATGATGACTTTGCGCTTGCTGGCCATGGTGGTTCCTTTTCGTGGTGGCCGGTGGATCAGTAGAGCTTTTCGGTGTTGCCGTCCACGGCCATCGCCTGGCCGTTGACGTTGCGGGCCAAATCGCTGGCCAGGAACACGGCCATGTTGGCGATGTCCTCGGCCTCCACCAGCCGCTGCAGCGAAGACTGCTTGTGGTAGAGGTCCGCGACCTCCTCGGCCGGCCGGCCGAGCATCTGCGCCTTGGCCTCGATCACCGCGTCAATGCGCGGGCCGTTGACCGCGCCCGGGCAGATGGCGTTGGCGCGGATGCCTTCGGGGCCCAGTTCGATGGCCAGGGTCTTGGTCAGCCCGACCACGGCCCATTTGGACGCGGAGTAGGGGCTGCGGCCGGCCATGCCGAGCCGGCCGGCCGCGGAGGAGAGGTTCACGATGGCGGCGTCGTTGGCCTCGCGCAGCAGCGGCAGGGCGTGCTTGATGCAGAAGAACTGGCCGTGGACGTTCACATCGAACGTGGCCTTCCAGGCGTCCGGGTCCAGCGTCTCGATCGGGCCCGTGGGTCCGGCGATGCCGGCGTTGTTGACCAGCACGTCCAGCCCGCCAAGCGTGCTGCGTACTTCCGCCATCAGGGTGCGGACCTGGGCTTCGTCGGAGACGTCGCTGAGGGCGACGGCGAAGCCGTCCTGCTTCGCGGCGTCCACGGCCTCGGGGTTGATGTCCGTGACCATGACGGCGGCGCCGAGGCCGCGGAAGCGGGTGGCGATGGCTCGGCCGATGCCTGCGGCGCCGGCGGTGACCAGGACCTTGCGGCCGGTGAAATCCATGGTGTTGTACTCCTGTGGTGTGCTAACGGTAGGCGGGTGCGGAAGGGCGTACGGCGGCGGCACGCACCGCCGTCGTACGCCTTCGGTCAGTGGCCGCCGACGGCGGCCTTGCTCGGATCCTCGCTGCCCCGCTTGAGGCGGAGGGTCAGCAGCGCCCCGATCAGGCACATGCCGACAATGAACCAGAGGCCGGAGAGCTTGCTGCCGGTCATTTCCTCCATGAAGCCCATAACGTACGGGCCGAGGAAGCCGCCGAACAGGCCCACGGTGTTCACGAAGGCGATGCCGCCGGCCAGGGTCGCGCCGGAGAGGCGGGTTGCGGGGTAGGTGAAGAGGATCGGCTGCAGGGCGAAGAAGTTGAAGGCGGCCAGGCAGAAGCCGATCAGGCCCAGGACCGGGCCGCCGACGGCGCCCAGGGTGAAGCCGGCAACGATTCCTACCATGGTGCAGGTGGCGATCGTCCGGGAGCGGGTCGCATTGGTGGCCAGACGCGGCAGCAGCATGGCTCCGGCGGCGGAGAAGATCCACGGGACGGAGGTCAGCAGGCCGATCTGGATGCTGTTCAGTTCGCCGTAGGTGCCGATGATCGAGGGCAGGAAGAAGCTCAGCGCGTAGACGGCGATCTGGTGGGTGAAGTAGATGCCGACCACCAGCAGGATCTGCTTGTCCTTGAGCACGTGGCGCAGCTTGGAGTTTCCGGCTGCCTCGGCGCCGGCCTTCTCCTCGGCGGCGATGCGGGCCTCGAGGTCTTCGGCCTCGGCCCGGGTGAGGAACTTGGCATCGGTGGGCCTATTGGGCAGGAACTTCCAGACGACGAAGGCCAGGGCGCAGGCGGGCAGGCCCTCGATGATGAACATCCACTGCCACCCGTGCAGACCGCCGACACCGTCCATGGTCAGCAGCAGGCCGCCCAGCGGAGCGCCGACAATGTTGGCGATGGAGACGCCGAGCAGGAACATGCCATTGGCTTTGGCCCGGTCCTGGACGGTGAACCACTGGGTCAGGAAGTAGATCACGCCCGGGAACAGGCCGGCCTCGGCGACGCCGAGCAGCATGCGCAGCAGGTAGAAGGACCATTCGCCCTGGACAAAGGCCATCGCCGCGGAGATCAGGCCCCAGGTAATCATGATGCGCATGATCCAGAAGCGTGCGCCGACCCTGTGCATGATCAGGTTGGACGGTACTTCCGAAAGCGCGTAGGTGAGAAAGAACAGGCCCGCGCCGATGCCGTATGCGGTGGCCGAGATGCCCAGGTCGATCTCCAGACGGTCCTTGGCCATGCCGATGTTGGTGCGGTCGAGGAAGGCCATGACGTACGCGGCGATCAGCAGCGGCATGATGCGCCGGAAGATCAGCTTGTTGACGGCGGCCGGCGGCCTCATCGCCGTGGCTTGGAGGGTGGTGGGCATGGTGGTGACCTTCTTGTTGGAGGGCATAGTCGGATACAGCCGGCAGGGAGGCCGGTTCAAAGGGGCATTTTCGGGTTGTTCAGCGTTGACGGGCAGGTGCCGGCGTGCAGCCGCAGGAGCGGCCGATGTGCAGGCGGTGCTGGCAGAGGGACTGGACGAAGGTGTTGCTGGGACTGGTGATTTGGCCGAGCAGAAGTTCGAAGGCTTTTTCCGCCATCTCCTGCACCGGCTGGACAATGGTGGTCAGCCCCACGAGGGCCGACCGACTGTGGGGCAGGCCGTCGCTGCCGACCACCGCCAGGTCCTCCGGGATGCGCAGCCCGAGCGAGAGCGCGTGCTCCATCACCCCGATGGCGATTTCATCCGAGCCGCACACGACGGCCCGGGGCGGGTTGGCAGCGGCCAGCAGCTTGTGCGCCGCCACCCGTCCGCCGTCCCGGTGCAGGCGCGTGCTGATCTTCCGCTCGCCCGCGACGGTGATCCCGGCCGCCGCGGCAGTCCGGACGAACGCCTGTTCCCGCGCCAGCGAGGCGGTGGAGAAGCGGGGCCCGATCACCGTGGCGACCTCCCGGTAGCCGTGGTCCAGCACGTGCTGCATCAGCTGGGAAGCGGCCGTATCGTCGTCGATGCCCACGAAGTCGCCGGGCAGGTGGTCCGACCGGCGCGACAGGCAGACATAGGGGATGCGGCGCTGGCGCAGCGTCCGCAGTGCCCGCGAGTCCTCACGCAGCGCGGCGGCGATAATGACGCCGTCCACCTGGCGCGCCGCCAGGGTGGCGGCGACCTGGGCGAGGGTGTCCGCGTCGTCCTGTGTGGTCGCCACGAACACCTCGAAGCCGTCGCGTGCGGTGGCGGAGATGATGTTCTCCGCCCAGCCGGTGTACATCTGGTTCACGATGTTCGGCAGGATCAGCCCGATCACCCGGTTCAGGTGCGGATCCAGGCTGTGCTGCCCGGAATGGCCGTGGGGCCGGAACCCGAGCTCATTGGCGATCTTGATGATGTGCCGCCGCGTCTCGGGGGAGACGCCGGCTTTGCCGTTCATGACGTAGCTGACGGTTGCCGGCGATACACCGCAGGCCCGGGCGACCGCGGCTGCGGACACCTTGGGAGGACGGACGGTGGCTTCCGCGGTTGCCTGGTCCACTGCATCCTCCTCTCGGTCCATGGCACTTCAATCACTTCGATATGGTGCGGCGTGCTGTGCGGCAGCCCATGTGACGGCTCCTGCTGTGATCACCATTACATTGGCAGGTTGACCTGTTAAGCAACGTTAAGTTGGCCGGCTCAACATTTATGAACGCGGGCGGCAGAACCTGCGTCCCACGCACTGCTTCTTCCGCATATTAATAAAGGTGCTGCGGCCCGCCGACTGCTCAGCGGGCCGCAGCACCTGGACTCTCGGTGGAATGTTACAGTCGTCCGGCGCCGGAGGACGCGGACGGGTCCAGCTCGCCCCGGGATGCGGCGGCCCGGCCGGCGAAGTCCTCCGTCCGCAGCAGGTCAATGCCTTTGGTCTCCTTCATGGTCATGACGGCAATGAGCCCGATCAGGCCCACCAGGATCAGGTAGAAGGCCGGCATCATGGTGTTGCCGGTCTGCGCGATCAGCCAGGTCAGGACGTAGGGCACGGTGCCGGCGAAGATGGCCGCGGTGATGCTGTAGGCGATGGACAGTCCGGTCTGCCGGGTGCGGGTGGGGAACAGTTCGGCGACGGCGCAGGCGTGTACGCCCAGGATGATCGCCAGGATGATGCCCAGGCCCAGCGTGCTGACGAAGCCGGCCCACGGTGCGCCCGACTGCATGATCAGGAAGAGCGGGTAGGCGAGGACGATGAGCAGGGCGGCCGATGCGATCAGCAGCGGCCTGCGGCCGACGCGGTCCGAGACGGCGCCGAACAGTGGAACCAGGATGAGGCCCGCGATCGAGGCAACGGTGGACAGCAGCGCGGCATTGTCCGGGCTCATCTCCAAAGTTTCTTCCTGATAGGTGAGCAGGTAGACCAGCACGATGTAGAAGGTCACATGCATCATGATTTCAATGCCGCTCATCTGCAGGAGCTGCTTCCAGTGCCTGGTGAAGACTTCCTTCACGGGGCTCTGCGGCACGTTGTCCAGTTCCTCGAGGGACCGGAACTCGGGGGTGTCCTCGATCTTGGTGCGGATATAGAAGCCGATCAGGCCCAGCGGGACAGTCAGCAGGAAGGGAATGCGCCATCCCCAGTCCTGGATGGCCTCGGCGCCCATAACGACATTGAGCAGGTACACGGCCAGGGAAGCGGCCAGGAATCCCAGCAGGCTGCCGAATTCCAGCCAGCTGACCCCGAAGCCGCGATGCCTGCGCGGAGAGTACTCGGCCAGGAAGGCGGCCGCACTGCCAAACTCCCCGCCGGCGGCCAGGCCCTGGACCACGCGGGCCACGATGAGCAGGACAGGCGCCCAGAGGCCAATGGAGCTGTAGGTCGGCAGCAGCCCGACCACCAGCGTGGCACCGGACATGGACAGGATGACGATGGAAAGGGTCTTCTTCCGGCCGATCCTGTCACCGAGGGTGCCGAAGACCAGGGCGCCGAGCGGGCGAACCCCGAAGGAAATGGCGAATACCGCGAAGACGGACAGCAGCGCTGCCGTGCCGTCCTGCTCGGGGAAGAACACCTTGGCAATGGTCGAGGCAAGGTAGGCGTAAACGGCCCACTCGAACCAGTGGACGAACACGCCGATTGAACCGGCCGCGACGCTCTTGCGCAGGCCCTTCTGGCTGACGAGGGCTTCGGGACGTGTACTGCTCACATTTCCTCCTGGCGGGACGGGGTGGGAAGCGCTGCCGGACATGCATTCACGTGAGCGGCACGCGGGCCGCGGGACGTGTGGTCCGGAGTCATGGATCTCCTTGGAAGACTGAAGGTGTCGCGAGTCACAAGTGTTCTTCCTTAACGAACAGCCGTCAAGAGATTCGGCAAATATTTAACTCGGCTGAAACAGCAGGTCCGCCTCCATGCCGCCATCCGCTGCCAAGTTTGACCCCGCCCGGCGGCAGGAGATTGACATGTGTTTGATTTAACAGAACACTTGACGCATTCATATCCGTCGTTGTTGAAAGGATGCCCGGATGGAACTCAAGGACGCTGCGGTCGCGATGCTGACCGCAGACTATTTCGAAGAGTCAGAGGTCCTCTTTCCTTACTACCGGCTGCTCGGTACCGTGGGCCGGGTTGCTGTTGCCACCCCGGGAGGCGCGCCGGTCAAGGGCAAGGGCGGCTTCGGCCCGTTTGCCGCCCACACGGGGTTCGCGGACCTGCAGGCCTCGGAGTACAACGCCGTCCTGGTCCCCGGCGGCTTCGCCCCCGACCTGGTCCGCCGCAGCCCGGAGGCGCTGGAGTTCCTCCGGGAGATGGACAGGACCGGCAAACCGATCGCCATGATATGCCACGGGGCCTGGGTTGCCGTCTCCGCCGGCATTCTTGACGGCCGGTGCATCACCAGCGTGCCGTTCATCCGGCCCGAGGTGGAGGGCGCCGGCGCCAAGTGGGTTGACGAGCCGGTGATGGTGGACGGGAACCTCGTCACCTCGCGCGTGCCCAACGACCTGGACGCCTGGATGAACGGCTTCCTTGAGGTGCTGTCAGGGGTGCGCGGCGATGACTGAGGCGGCCGTGGCGGAAGTGCCGGCCGGGCGAACGGGCCCCGAAGCCGTTTACGGCGTCCGCGTGTCCGGCCGGCAGACGGCGGGCGAAGACATTGTGGCATTGGACCTCGTGCGCCTCGACGGCGAACCGTTCCCCGCCTGGGAACCTGGCTCGCACATCGACCTCTTCCTCGGCGAGGACGAGCAGGGCGGGGCCATCTGCCGGCAGTACTCGCTGTGGGGGCCGCTCGAGGACCGGTCCGTCTGGCGGATCGGGGTCCTGAAGGATCCGAAGAGCCGCGGCGGCTCCGTCCGGGTGCACCAGAACCTGCTCGAGGGCACCGAACTGAGCGTGCGCGGGCCGCGGAACCATTTTCCGCTGCAGCCGGCCGGCTCCTATGTGTTCTTCGCCGGCGGCATCGGGATCACCCCGATCCTGCCGATGGTCCAGGCGGTGGAACGGGCCGGGCTGCCGTGGAAGCTCTACTACATGGCGCGCAACCGCCGGCGCCTGGCCCTGCTGGACGAGATCGCCCGGCTGCCGGCCGGCAACGTGGTGCTGCATTGCGACGACGAGAGCGGCCTGATCGACCTGGCCGGCATCACCGCGGCGCTGGGTGCGGCGGACCATGTCTACGCCTGCGGTCCCGGCCCGCTGCTCGACGTGCTGGAGGCAATGGCCGCCGACGCCGGCCGCTGGACGTTCCACTGCGAACGTTTCGCCGCCGCGCCGCCGGCGCCTGGCGGGGAGGACAGGCCGTTCGAGGTGGTCCTGGCCAAGTCCGGGCGCACCCTGCAGGTCCCGGCGGGAGTGTCTTGCCTGAAGGTGCTGCGCGAGGCCGGCACCGACGTGGACTGGTCCTGCAGCGAGGGTGTCTGCGGCACCTGCGAGACGGAGGTGCTGGAGGGCGAACCGGAACATCGCGACTCGGTCCTGACCAAGGACGAGCGTGCGGCGAACGAGACCATGATGCCGTGCGTCTCCCGGGCCCGCAGCGCCCGGATCGTGCTCAACCTGTAGCGCCGCAAGCGGCAGGGCCCCGGCAAGCCACCTGCATGGTGACTTGCCGGGGCCCTG
>NZ_JBHTML010000034.1:0-27549 GCF_042679445.1 Arthrobacter sp. GCM10027362 | reverse complement strand
CGTCGCTCCCGCAGGCGGTGCGCCCGTCGCCGGCTGGCTCGAGCCGGCGGACCTGGCGGCCGATCCCTACCCGGCCTACGCGCGGCTGCGGGCGCAGACGCCGGTGGCCTGGGTGCCGGCACTGAACAGGTACCTGGTCACCGGCTACGCCGAGTGCCACGCGGTGGAGCAGGACCAGGAGCTTTTCTCGGCCAATGTCGGCGGCGCCACGATGAGCCGGGCGCTCGGGGCCCGGCCGATGCTGCGCAAGGACGACCCGGAGCATGCCGCGGACCGCGCGGCGGTGAACCCGACGCTGCGGCCGAAGAACATCAAGGAAGCCTGGGCGCCGGTGTTCGAGCACAATGCCCGCACGTACCTGGAGGTGCTGGCCGGACAGGGCCCGGACGCGGCGGACCTGAACCGGGACTACGCCGCCCCGGTGGCCGCGCAGAACCTGATCGACCTGCTCGGGCTCAAGGATGTGGCAGTGGAGGACATGCGCCGCTGGTCCCACGCCTTCATCGCCGGCACCGGGAACCTGCTCGACGATCCGGAGATCTGGGCCCGCTGCGATGCCGCCCGGGAGGAACTGGACGCCCTGCTGGCCGGACTCGTCCCCTACTACCGGCAGCACCCGGACGGCTCCATCACCTCCGCGCTGGCCAACAGCGGCCTGCCCGACGACAACGTGGCAGCCAACGTGAAGCTGACCATCTCCGGCGGCATGAACGAGCCCCAGCACATGGTCACCAACATCGTCTGGGCGCTGGACCGGCACCCGGAGCAGCGGGCCCGGGTGCTGGCGGACCGGACGCTGTGGCCGGCGGTCTTCGACGAAACCGTGCGCTGGCTCTCCCCGATCGGCATGTACCCGCGCGAAACCACCCGCCCGGTGGTCCTGGGCGGCGTCGAACTGCCGGCGGGTGCGCCGGTTGGCGTCGTCGTCGGGTCCGCGAACCGGGACGAGGCGGTCTTCGCGAACGCGGCGGCCTTCGATATTGCCCGGCCCAAGCAGGCCCACCTGGCCTTCGGGTCCGGCGTGCACCTGTGCGCCGGGCACTGGGCCGCGAAGACCTCGATCGGCCAGTTCGCCGTCCCGCTGCTCTACGACAGGTTCCCCGGCCTGCGCACCGACGAACGCCGGCCCGAGGCCTGGGACGGGTGGGTCTTCCGCGGGCTCACCAGCCTGCCGGTGACCTGGGACAGCTGACGAACGCCCGGCAGGCGGGAAAGGCGCCTGTCAGTCGCTCGGGGTGATATCGGTGGTCAGCCCGCGGTCGTCCGGCTCCTCCCTGTCCTGTTCCTCCGCCGGTCCCGCAGCCTCCGGGGCGCGCACCTCAGTTCCCTGCCCGCCGTCCCGGCCGGCCGCGGGGGCGGCTTCTTCCGGCTCGAAGGTGTTGGGCTCGTTCGTGGCGCCGGCTGCTACCCCGTCGGGGGCATCGGGAACGGTGCTGCCGGTCGGTTCGTCGGGATTGCCCCCGGTGTTGCGCTGGCCTTCGGTGCTCATGATCGTCTCCTTTTCATCTGTCCGGTCAGTGCCGCCGAAAGAGGCGCCGGTACCAGGGGGGCCGCTCGCCGGATTCGTGGTGGGCGTGCTCGTGGCCTTGCTTCTCGAACGGGTCCGCCGCGTCATCCGGGACCGCCCCGGTTTCCCCGGCGACGACGTGCCCGGCACCCGGTCCCGGAATCTGCGCCGCGGCGAGGTTCGGCATCGAGGCTGCCGAACCGGAACCATGCAGCGGCAGCGGACCCATGCCCTGCTCGCGCCGGTTGTCCCGGGGCGCGGGGTTTTCCTGGTTTTCCTGCGGGCGGTTGGGGCCGGCAGCCATGTCCTTCTCCCTCCTGCGTGATGTTGCCGCGTTACTTCCACGGTATTCCCGCCGGGGCCGATTGGTAAGGGCTCTTCTTCCCCGGCACCTTCCCGGCGGATTTGTCGGTGCAGCGTGAAAAGATAGGGGGCATGCCCGAGCAATCCCTCCCCATGGTCGATTCCGGCGAGATCATCCGCCAGGTGGGCGGCGGCGCGTTCGCCCGGGGACAGGGGTATGCGCGGGCCTCCTTCGTCCTCGACCTGGACTGGGATCCGGGCGCCGGCGTGCTGCACAGCCGGGTCAACGGAACCGCCGCGGTGCCCTACCGGTGCCGGATCCGGCTCCAGCCGGCCGCCAGGGACGGCTACCTGCTGGCGGAAAGCTCGTGCAGCTGCCCGGTGGGTTCGCACTGCAAGCATGTGGCGGCCACGCTGCTTTATGCCAACGGCCTGAGGCTGCGCGGCGCGGAGGAACTCCGGGCCCCGGCCGAAGCTGCTCCGGACGCGGGCACGGATGCCGGCCCGGCCTGGCAGCAGTCCCTTGACCAGCTGCTCGGTTCCCCGGATTTCGGTCCGGCTGCGGACCGGTCCGGCGCCGGCCGGCCCGCCGCCCGGCAGAAGACGCCGCTGGGACTGCAGTTCGAGCTGCGTGAGCAGTCCGCGGGGCTCCGGCCGCCCGGCCCGGCCAGGCCCTGGCAGTCCCCGGCACAGCTGCGCCGCGAGCAGCTGTACCGGCCCCGGCTCGGTGTGCGCCCGGTCCTGCTCAACGCCAGGGGCCGCTGGGTAAAGAACCAGCTGCGCTGGAACACCATTAGCTACAAGACCTACGGACTGGACCTGGACCCCGAGCAGCACCGCTGGTTCGCCCAGTTCGTCCCGCTGCACCGGGCCAGCGGCCAGCTGTACTTCGGCGAGGACAATGACTGGCTGTACCTGGAGGAATTCAGCAGCCCGCTGTTGTGGCAGCTCTTCGACGAGGCCCGGCGGCTCGGGATCGAACTGGTCGGCGTGAAGGCGGACACCACGGTGGTGGTCGGAGGTTCCGCCGCGCTGACGCTGGAGGCCAGCGGCAATGACGGCGGCGCCGGCTTCCGCCTGCAGCCGGTGCTGACCATCGACGGCGAGCGGTATCCGGCGGAGTCGGCCGGCGCCATCGGTTCCCACGGCCTCTACAGCTGCGCCGCGGATGGCCGGCTGATCACGCTGGCGCCGGCCGCGGAGCGGTTGAACGACGTCGGCCGGCGCCTGCTGCTGGCGGGCACCGGGCTGGAGGTTCCGGCCCCGGACGCGGAGCACTTCTTCGAACGCTACTTTCCCGTGCTGCACCGGGCCGTCCCGGTGGCCTGCAGCGACGGCTCCGTGCAGCTGCCCGAAATCCTTCCGCCGGTGCTCGTGCTCACGGCCGCCTACGGAACTGACAACACGCTTCAGCTGCACTGGGAGTTCGAATACGCAGCGGGCGGCCGGGCGGTCCGGATGCCGCTGCAGGCCGAATCCGGGCACCGGGGCCGGCGGGACGGCGCGGCCGAAGCATCGGCACTGGCCGCGGCCGGTGCCGTCCCGGGGATCGGCCGCCTGGCCCCGGATCCGTCCCGGCCGGCGGCCGCACTGCAGGACCTCGAGACGCTGGACTTCACCCGCAACGTGCTGCCGCTGCTCGAGGCGCTGGACGGGGTCCGGGTGGACATAACCGGCGGGCGCCCGGAGTACAAGGAGCTGACCGAGGCGCCCGAGCTGATCGTCAGCACGGTTGAATCCGAGCAGCCGGACTGGTTCGACCTGGGCCTGATGGTCAAGGTGGCCGGCCGGGAAATCCCCTTCGGCAATATCTTCAAGGCCCTGTCCCGGGGGCAGAAGAAGCTGCTGCTGGTGGACAAGACCTACCTCTCCCTGGAACAGCCGGTGTTCGACCGCCTTCGCCGGCTGGTGGACGAGGCGCAGCAGCTGCAGGAACGGGACACCGGACCGCTGCGGCTCAGCCGCTACCAGGCCGGCCTTTGGGCCGAGCTGGCGGACCTCGCCGCGGACACGGACCAGGCACCGGGCTGGCGCGAGTCCGTCTCGGGCCTGCTGCGGCTGGACTCGGCAGAACCGGCTCCGGTGCCGGCCGGGCTGCAGGCGCGGCTTCGGCCGTACCAGCAGGAGGGCTTCAACTGGCTCGCGTTCCTGTGGCGGCACCGGCTCGGCGGCATTCTGGCGGACGACATGGGGCTGGGCAAGACGCTGCAGACGCTGGCGCTGATCTGCCATGCCAGGCAGGCCGGGGCCACCGGCCGGGACGGTGCCCCGTTCCTCGTCGTCGCGCCCACTTCCGTGGTACCCAACTGGGTCTCCGAGGCGCACCGGTTCGCCCCCGGGCTGAAGGTGGCAGCCGTGACGGACACCGGGGCGCGCGCCGGCCGCCTGCTGGCGGAGTCCGCGGCCGGCGCCGACATCGTCGTCACCTCCTACACCGTCTTCCGGCTGGACGCCGCGGCCTACCGGAAGCAGGACTGGGCCGGGCTCATCCTGGACGAGGCGCAGTTCGTCAAGAACAAGGCCACCAAGGCCCACCAGGCGGCGCGGACGCTGCCGGTCCCGTTCAAGCTGGCCATCACCGGTACCCCGCTGGAGAACAACCTGATGGAGCTGTGGTCCATCCTCGCCATCGTGGCGCCCGGGCTGTTCCCCTCGGCGCAGAGATTCGCGGACCAGTACCAGCGTCCGATCGAGCGCAGCGGCAGCACCGAGCAGCTGGCCCGGCTGCGGCGCCGGATCCGGCCGCTGATGATGCGCCGGACCAAGGAGGCGGTGGCCCCGGAGCTGCCGGAAAAGCAGGAGCAGATCCTCGAGGTGGAGTTGGAGCCGCGGCACCGGAGGCTCTACGACACCCACCTGCAGCGCGAACGCCAGAAGATCCTGCGCCTGGTCGAGGACATGGACCGCAACCGGTTCACCATTTTCCAGTCCCTGACCCTGCTGCGCCTGCTCTCGCTCGACGCCGCCCTGGTGGACGACAAGTACGACGGCGTGGCCTCGGCGAAGCTGGACGTGCTGTTCGAGCAGCTGCAGGACGTGCTGGCCGAGGGCCACCGCGCCCTGGTCTTCAGCCAGTTCACCAGTTTCCTCAAGCGCGCCGCGGCCCGGCTCGACGCCGCCGGGATCCCGTATGCCTACCTGGACGGCACCACCCGGAACCGGGCCGAGGCCATCGGATCCTTCAAGGACGGCGCCGCACCGTTGTTCCTGATCAGCCTCAAGGCCGGCGGCTTCGGGCTGAACCTGACCGAGGCGGACTACTGCTTCCTGCTGGATCCGTGGTGGAACCCGGCCACCGAGGCCCAGGCCGTGGACCGCATGCACCGGATCGGACAGACGCGCAAGGTGATGGTGTACCGGCTGGTGTCCCGGGGCACGATCGAGGAAAAGGTCATGGCCCTGAAAGAGGGCAAGACCAAGCTGTTCTCCTCGGTGCTGGACGAGGGCACCCCGTTCTCCGCGGCGCTCACGGCCGAGGACGTCCGCGGCCTGCTGGAGGTCTGACCTCCTGCCCGTCCGGCGCCGGGCGCCCTACCGCAGCGCGTCCCGGTAGACCCACCGGCCGTCCTCGCGTACAAAGGTGCTGACCTCCCGCTGCTCCTGCTCCACGCCCCGCAGCCGGTAGCAGGCGCGGAACTGGACCGTGCCCAGCATGTCCGCTTCGCCGCCGCGGACGGTGCGCAGGATCTCCAGCCCCGTCCAATGCCGGGCGGGGTCGAGCTCGACGGATGCGGGCCGTGTCTGCCCGGACCAGGTCCGCAGCAGGTAATCCGCATCCCCGAAGCAGAAGGCCGTGTAGCGCGAGCGCATCAGGGCCACGGCGGTCGCCGGATCCGCTTCGCCGCGGTGGAACGGGGCGCAGCAGGCGCCGTAGCTCCCGCCGCTACCGCAGGGGCAGGGGGCGGACAGGTCCGGGAGCACGAAGGCAGAGGAAGGCATCCGTCCATTATGGGGGCCGCCGTCTCCCCGCGGCCCTCGTATTCCCCGGCGAATACCTGGGCGGCGGGGACGATATAAGCAAAGCCTATGTAGATCTGCAGTTTTACCAGTTTTACAGCGGAATTGTCCGCCCCGATGATGGATGGGAAGTGAGCGGCAACACAAGGAGCTTTCCCATATGAATCCTGCCCATTCCAGCGACCTGCACCCCCGTGTGGTGACCCTCGGCACCGCGGGCGGTCCCCGGTGGTGGACCGGCGCCAGCGCCGGCCAGCGCGCCGGCATCGCTACCGCCGTCGTCGCCGGCGACCGCACCTACCTGGTGGACGCCGGCCACGGCGTGGGCCGCCAGCTGATGCTGGCCGGCCTGCCGATCAGCTCGCTGCGCGGCATCTTCATCACGCACCTGCACTCGGACCACACCATCGACCTGGGCAGCCTGGCCATCTTCGGCATGTTCACGTTCAAGGAAAACCAGCACCGGATCAAGATCATCGGCCCCGGCGACCGCGGCGAGCTGCCCCCGGTGTCTCCGCGCGCCGTCGTGCCGCCGGCACCGGTCTTCCCCAAGCAGCCGACACCCGGAACCGCAGCCATGTTCAGGCACCTGATGGCCGCCTACGCCACGGACCTGAACGACCGGGTCCTGGACGCGCTGCGCCCCTCCCCCTTCGACTACTTCGACGCCGAGGATATCGTGATCCCGGCGGCCAGCGGCTACCATCCCAATGCCAATCCGACCCCGGAGGGCATGGAGCCGTTCGAGATCTACCGCGACGAACTGGTCACCGTCAGCGCCATCCTGGTCAAGCACCCGCCGATGGCCCCGGCCTTCGCGTTCCGCTTCGACACGGCCGCCGGCTCGGTAACCATTTCCGGGGACACCGCCCCGTGCGCCAACCTGGTCCGGCTCGCCCGCGGCACCGACCTGCTGCTGCACGAAGCCATCGACTTCGACTGGGTACAGCGCACCTACGGCGGTGAGGACGCGGATGAAACCGCCCGGGCGTCCATCGACCACCACCGCAAGTCGCACACCAGCCCGTTCGAGGCAGTGGAACTGGCCACCCAGGCCGGGGCCGGGGCGCTGGCCCTGCACCACCTGGTCCCCGGCACCACCCCCGAACATGTCTGGCAGGCCGCCGCGGACGCGTTCGGCGGCCGCTTCCTGATCCCCCAGGACCTGGACGTCATTCCCTTCGGCAGCGTGCCCGCCGCGGCACCTGCCCCTACTCTGGAAGAAATGGTTTCGGCACGATGACCAGCACCATGAACCACCAGCAGACCCGGCAGCCGGCAGGCAACAGCCTGAACACGAAGCAGATGCGGCGCATCCTGGCGTCGAGCTTCATTGGCAGCGCCATCGAGTTCTACGACTTCATCCTCTATGCGACGGCCGCCAGCATCGTGTTCAACCACGTGTTCTTCTCCAACGTGCCGCCGGCGGTGGGCCTGTTCGCCTCCTTCGGCACCCTGGCCGTGGGCTATGTGGCCCGCCCGCTCGGCGGCGCCATTTTCGGCCACTTCGGTGACCGGATCGGCCGCAAGGGCGTGCTCATCGTGTCCATGGTGATGATGGGCGTGGCCACCACCGCCATCGGCCTGCTGCCGACGACGGCACAGATCGGCCTGGCCGCCCCCATCCTGCTGGTGGTGCTGCGCATCGTCCAAGGCTTGGCCGTTGGCGGCGAATGGGGCGGCGCCATGCTCGTGGCCCTGGAGCACGCACCGGCCAAGCGCCGCGGCTTCGCCGCCAGCTTCGCCAACATGGGCGGCCCGGCCGGCGCCGTGCTGGCCACCCTGGTGGTCTCGGCCTTCTCGACCCTGCCCGACGACGCGTTCCTCAGCTGGGGCTGGCGCATCCCGTTCCTGCTGAGCCTGGCCCTGATCGGCATCGGTCTGGTCATCCGGCTGCAGGTGTCCGAAACCCCGCTCTTCCTTGAACTCGAGAACAAGGCGGAAAAGAAGAAGATCCCGGTGGTGGAGGTCTTCACCAAGTACCCGAAAAACCTGGTGCTCGGCACCATCGCCGGCATGAGCTCCTACACCGTGCAGGGCCTGATGACCGTATGGGCCGTCTCCTACGCGGTCGGCGCGGGCGTGGACCGCACCGGGGTGCTCAACGTCAAGGCGGTCGGTGCCACCCTGACCATTGTGGCCATCTGGTTTGCCGCCCGGCTGAGTGACAGGTACGGCCGCAAGCCGGTGATGCTCTGGGGCATGATCGCCGGGGCCGTGCTGGCCTACCCGATCATCTGGCTGTTGCAGACCGACACGCTGTGGGGCTTCGCCATCGGCCTGTTCCTGGCCAACGGCATCATCCAGGGCGTCATTTTCGGCCCGTTCGGCGCCTTCGTGGCCGAGCTGTTCCCCACCCGGATGCGCTACACCGGCGCCTCGCTGACCTACCAGAGCGCCTCCACGCTGGGCGCCGGCTTCACCCCCATGATCGCCAGCGGCCTGGTCCTGGCCGCCGGCGGGGAACTGTGGCTGGTGGCCCTGGCCTGGGCCGTGGCCTTCCTGGTCTGTGCCGCCTGCGTGCTGGCCACGAAGGAAGGCAAGGACCGGGACCTCAGCGGCGAGATGACGTAGGGATTGGGGCGCTCCCGCAGCGTCGGCTTCGCCCGTTCACGGCCTGCCCCGCACGCTCCGCGCGCGGGACCCCTGGCCGCTCTCTTAACGGTCCCCCGCGCCCCACTCAACAGACGACGGCGGCCGGTGCCTTCCCTACGGAAGGCAACGGCCGCCGTCGTCTGTTCCCTGCTACCCGGTGCGCCCGGCCTCCGCGGCGCAGAAATCCATCAGGGCCTGCAGCCGCATGGTCAGCCGCTGGCCCCCCGGATAGGCGAAGCAGATGTCGCTGTGGCCGATCTCGCCGTCGATCTCGGCACAGACCAGCGGCAGCCCCTCGTAGCTCAGGTCCAGCGGCGGACGCTGGATCAGCACGGTATAGCCCAGCCCGCGGGCCACCATGCCGCGGACCGCCTCGAAGCTGGTGGAACGCCAGGCGATCTTCGGGTCCAGCCCCGAGGCGCGCAGGTTCGGCAGCTGGTTGTCCCGTACGGACGGAATATCCAGCAGCACCATGTCCTCCCCGGCCAGCTCGCGCAGCGCGATCTTGTCCCGCCCCGCCAGCCGGTGCCCGGCGCCGAGCAGGATATACGGCCGGCCCTCCTTGACCACCCGCATCCGCAGCCCGCCGACCACGTGCCGGGTATGGGTCAGCACCGCATCCAGCCGGCCGTCAAGCAGCTGCTTCTGCAACTCCTCCGGGTCCCCTTCGGTAATGGCCAGCTCCAGCTTTGGGTTCGGCGCCGCAAAGCCTGCGGTCATGGCCGGGACCCAGAAGGCCGAAAGCGTGGTGTAGCAGCCGATGGCCAGCGGCCCGGCCAGTTCGTCCTGGCGCTCGACGATGGTCGCCTGCAGCTCCTCGGCCTGGTGCAGCAGGGCGCGGGCGTCGGGGAGGAACCGGTGGCCGGCACTGGTCAGCGTGGCCCCCTTGGCCTTGTGCCGGACCACCAGCTGGGTGCCCACGGCCTTTTCCAGCTCCGTGACGGCCAGGGAGATACCGGCCTGGGAGACACGGCAGACATCCGCGGCCGCGCTGAGCGAGCCATGGTCGGCCACGGCCACAAAGTATTCGACCTGACGCAGGGTATACCGGAACATAAGGAAATCCTAGGTCCCGGCCCCTGCCTCCACATCCTGCCCCGTTTTCCAGGGGTCGACCGCCGGCACGGCCAGCTGCCGGTAGTTCTCCGCATTCCGCGAGACGACGGTGAGGTGCTTGTGCAGCGCGGTGGCGGCAATCAGGGCCTCCACGGCCGACACCCCGGCACGCCCGTCCACCGGGCCCCAGAGCGCGGCCACGGCGGTGTCGACCGGAAGGATGTTGGCGGCAAAGCGCTCCCTGAGCTCGTCCAGCCAGCCTTCAACCTCCCGGAACTGCAGGTCCTGGCGGCCCAGCCGGTACAGCTCGCCGAACGTCAGGGCGGACAAGTAGACCCGCAGGTGCCGGCGCTGGCGGAGGAACTCAACGACGGCCGGGTGCGGGTTCGGGCGGCGCAACTCGGCGACGACGGCGGTATCGAGCAGCAGTCCGGCCTGCGGGCTCATCCGCCGGTTCCGCCCGGACGGGGCTGCAGCGCGGCAGAGCCGGAGGCCGGTGCCAGCAGGAAATCCACGAAGGCTTGCCGCGTGGAGGCCAGCGCCTCATAATCCTCGATGCTGACCGCAAGGTATTGCCCGCGGGTGCGTCCGGCAGCAGCCGGACCAGCGGAGGGGCCGGGGGACGGAAATGTATTCATGAGCGGGCGGCGGATGCCGCGTCCTTTCGCGAGCTCTTGCCCGCACCGGTTACCTCCAAAGGCGAATGCGGGCCGCTTCTTCATCCGAACCACCCAACGAGCGCGGGGTTGGTATGTGACCAAGTCGGAGCTTGGCGGCCACAGTTCTTGAAGCTGGTTGCGAGTATAACGGGATCGGGTGCAGTGCGTGGGCCGGTTCCGGCCAAAACGGGCAATGTGTCCGTTCCGCGTAACAGGACGCAAAGCTGCGTAACGGGCGGGTCTGCAAAACCGTCGGCAGCGGGTGGTAGGACTGATCATGTCGGGCACCGGACGCTCTTCAGGAAGCAGAGTGGAGGAGGCACAGTGTTCCTCGTGGACTCCGAGACCGCCGGCGCGGAACCGGACCTGGTCTACACGGCCAGCGACCTGGTCATCGCCGCCGGCTGCGAATACCAGATGCTGCGGAAGCTGGACGAAAAGCTCGGCCGCTGCCCCGTGGCGCAGTTCCCCGTCGACGAGCTGCAGGCCCGGGCCGCGGCGCTCGGGGACGCGCACGAGCAACGGGTCCTGCAAGGTTTCCGGGACCGCTTCGGCGCCGGCGTCGTCGAAATCCAACCGGCAGCGGAGTACACGCGCGAGGTGCTGGCGGCCAAGCGGGAAGAGTCCCTGGCCGCGCTTCGGTCCGGCGCCGACGTAGTCTTCCAGGCGTGTTTCTTCGACGGTTCCTTCCATGGCCGCTCGGACTTCCTCGTGAAGGAGGACGACGGCGGCGGGCGGTACGCGGTCTACGACAGCAAGCTGGCCCGCCACGCCAAGGCCACCGCCCTGCTCCAGCTGGCGGCCTATGCGCAGCAGCTGCTCCAGGCGGGCATCCCGACCTCGCCGACGGTCTCACTGGTCCTGGGCGACGGCGTGCGCAGCGGGCACGGCCTGGCGGAGCTGCTGCCGGAGCTTCGGGACCGCCGGAACCGGTTCCTGCAGATCACCGCGGAACACCGCGCCCAGGACCGGCCGGTGCGCTGGGGAGACAGCCGGTACACCGCCTGCGGCCGCTGCGACTACTGTGCCGAACAGGTCCGCGAGCACCGGGACCTGCTGCTGGTAGCCAAAATGAATGCCTCCCGCCGGCGGAAGCTGATCGCGGCCGGGATCAGCACGATTGACGAACTGGCCGCCATGGAACTGCCCGCCGGCGGGGCCGCGGACAGCGCGCTGGCCGGGCTGCGGGACCAGGCCCGGATGCAGACCGGCCTGCAGCGCCCTGACGGTACGGCCAGCTTCACGGACCGGCACGGTGGACTCCGCACCGCCGGTTACCGGGTCCTGCCGTCCAACACGCTGGCCGAGCTTCCGCAGCCCGATCCCGGGGATATTTTCCTCGACTTCGAGTCGGATCCGCTCTGGCAGGACGGGGCCGGAGGATGGGGGCTGGAATACCTGTGCGGCGTGGTCGAGAACCCGTCCCACCCGCACGGCCATCCGCCGTTCAGGGCATTCTGGGCCCACAGCCGCGAAGAGGAAGCCCGCGCCCTCGCCGGCTTCCTGGACTATGTGGCCGAACGCCGCAGGCGCTTCCCGCACCTGCGCATCTACCACTATGCAAATTACGAGCAGGCCGCCCTGCGGCGGCTGTCCCGGCAGCACGGCATCGGCGAGGAGGCCGTGGACGCGCTGCTGGACGGGGGGATCCTGGTGGACCTCTACGACACGGTCCGGCGCAGCCTGCTGATCTCGGAGAGCTCCTACAGCATCAAGAAGCTCGAGCCGCTGTACATGGGCACGAGCCTGCGGACCGGGGACGTGACCGACGCCGGCGCCTCCGTGGTTGCCTATGCCCGGTACTGCCAGGCGCGGGACGCGGGCCGTTTGGACGAGGCAGCCCGGATCCTCGCCGGCATCAGCGACTACAACGAGTATGACTGCCGCTCCACCCGCGAACTGCGCAACTGGCTGCTCCGGCTGGCCGCGCGGCCGGCCGGATGATGTTGCGGGAACCTTTGGCAACGGCGGCTCCCCATTTTTCTACGAATTGTAGAAAAATGGTTCCATGATGTTCAACCATGATGACCCAATCCTTGAGCTCACGGACGAACAGTCCTGGAAGCTGCTGGCGAATACCAAACATGGCCGCATCGTCCTGTCCGCAGCCGGCGAAACGGACATCTTCCCAATCAACTACCTCGTGCACGACGGGGTGCTGCTGATGCGCAGCGCGCCCGGCACCAAGCTGGCCGAGGTAACCATCAATGACAAGGTTGTCTTCGAGACGGACGGCATCACCAGCGACGAGGCCTGGAGCGTGGTCGTCAAGGGCACCGCCCGCGTGCTGCAGTCCGGCGAGGAGATCGCCAGGGCGGAATCGTTCGGACTCAAGACCTGGGTCCCGACGCTGAAGGACTTCTATATCGAGGTGAAGCCGGAGCGGATCAGCGGCCGGCACTTCAACCTCGGCGAGCAGCCCGAGCGCATGTAGCCCCGGCGGCACGGCAGGGCCCGCCGGCTCCGCTAATGCCCGACCTGCGCCAGGATCTCCTCGAAGCTCAGCGACTCAATACCCCCGCGCCCCTGCTCGACGGCCGGAGCCTGTTCGACCAGGGCAACAAGTTCGCCGGCGGCGCGGTCCGACCGCCCCACCAAGGCGGTGCCGCCGTCTCCGGCACCCCAGTCCTCCGGAGCCGCGAACACCACTGTCTGCACGGTCCGTGCCCGCAGGTAGCTGAACAGCGGCCGGATGGCGTAGTCCAAGGCCAGCGAATGCCTGGCCGATCCGCCCGTGGCACCGAGCAGCACGGGCTTGCCGGCCAGGGACTCCTTGCCGATGACATCAAAAAAAGACTTGAACAGCCCGCTGTAGGAGGCACTGAAGACCGGCGTGACGGCAATCAGCGCGTCGGCGGCGGTCACGGCGTCGATCATCTCCTGCAGCCTCGGGGCGGCATAGCCGGTGACCATGTTGTTGGCAATGTCCACCGCATACTCGCGCAGCTCGAAGGTCTGCACCTGCGCCGCAACGCCCGCGGCCTCGAACTTGCCGGCGGCGGACTTGGCCAACTGGTCGGCCAGCAGGCGGCTCGACGAGGGCACGCCCAGGCCTGCGGACAGGACAACGATCTTGCGATCCGACACCATAAACTCCTCAACTGTTCGGCACTCGGCAATTTCCACTGCCAGTTTCATGCAAATGCATCCATACCGGAAAACCTTATCCCCTCCAGGTTTATTCCGAAGCGGACTTATCCACAGGCCCCGCCGGCCCCCTGGCCCGAGCGAAGTGCCGGGGTTTAGCGTGGGTCCTGTCAGCCCGCTTGCACCACCGGCACATTCAGCTCAGGAGCAATCATGGACCCACCCACTCTCACCGATGCCCGCACCATCATTGCCGCCGCACGGTTTGGCAGCATCGACTTTTCCATTAATACGTAACAAGGCCTTCACCTTGCGTGCCTTCGACATCCAGACCAAGGACCTGGGCGCCAATGCCCAACCGGGCAACCAGTCCCACGGCATCCATGCAGCAACCGCGGCCGGATCGTGATCTTCGCCGGCGGCATTCCGATCGGCCGCAACGGCACGGTGGCTGGGACCATCGGCGGCAGCGGCGAGAGGACCAGGCCACCGCGGAAGCCGGCGCCGCGGCACTCTGACACCCGGCAGTCCCGGGCAGCACATGAAGTTGGGGGAAGATTCATGACCGACCTTGGGCGCATCTACCGGTTGCGGCTGGGCCTGCGCTGGCTTGCCGTTCTGGCAGCGACCTGGCTGGGAGCCAGCCTGCTGACGGCAACGGCAACCGGCGGGTCCGGAGCGCCACCATACCCGCCAGCCAATATCGTTCCGCCTGCGCTGCTGCTGGCCGGCCTGGGCCTGGCCACCCTTAGGCAAAACTCGCAGGACAGGCGGCGCAGGGATCCGCGGCGGCACTTCAGCAAGGAACAGTGCCGCGAAGGACTGGACCGCGCCGGCGGCAGCTGCGAACTGGAGGCCGGACGCGGGCGCCGGTGCCCCCGGGCTGCCACGCGCGGCCTCCATTTCCATCCCTGGTCCGGCGGTGGATCCACCACCATGGAAAACTTTGTGGCCGCCTGCAGCCGCTGCAAACGGCTCCGAAAGCCGGGCTTTCCCTCCCCCGGGATGCAGGAGCGGCTCCAGCACCGCCGCCGGGCTTATTTCCCGGCTGGAACGCCGGTGACAGCCGGCGAGCGCAATCCGGTTTCCGGCCGGAGCCCCGCCTGGCTGGCTGGCTGAGCCGGATTAGTGACCAAAGACACCCATTCCAAATTTGTAACGATTCGTGTCGTTTCGGTAAATTTGCTTGCAATGACACCCCATGGCGGGTATCAGCCTGGTCCGTCCGCCGAACCCTGTCAACGTACCAGCCCAAAGAACACACGGACAGGGGTGGAGGAACCACCGTCGGCGTCATTGGCGCCTTGGGGTGAAGCCCGTCAGCGCGGATGCGGCCTGCTCGCCGCCTGCTGACTTGGCCGAGACGAACTCTCTCTCGAATCCGACAGCTAACTTCGCAGGCGTGTAGAGAGGATCCCCCCTTGATCAGGCATTCGTCTGCCCGCGGGCGCCACCGCGCCCACAAGGCTCCTTCGCCGATGAGGCGGTTGGGCAACTTCGCCGGACTGGCCGCAGCCGCGGCCGGCATGATTGCAGCCGCCGCGCTCCCCCCGGCCACGGCCCAGGGGCAGCACCAGGTCTCGGGCCTGCCCGGGGCCCGGGCCGCCGCCATGACCCCGGTTGATGTCAGCGTCCCGGCGGAGCAGAAGCTGGCTTTCGACCGTTCTTCCGTCGCCAGCAAGGCTGCTGCCGCCAAACCGGCCAGCGGCGCCCGCCTGGCGGCACCCGTGAAGAAAATGAACACCAGTTCCGGATTCGGCCATCGGATCAACCCGGTCACGGGCGCTCCCGGTGAATTCCACAACGGCCTGGACTTCGCCCATCCCTGCGGTACGCCGGTCACGGCGGCCAAGGCCGGAAAGGTAGTCGAGGCGTCCTCGAGCCCCTATGGATACGGCAACCGCATTGTGGTCGACCACGGCAGCGGTGTAAAGACCACCTACAACCATCTCCAGGCCATTGGCGTGCGTCAGGGACAGCAGGTGGCCCAGGGCCAGAAGATCGCCGATCTGGGCACCACCGGCAACTCCACCGGCTGCCACCTGCATTTCGAGGTCATGCTCAAGGGCAAGGCAGTCGACCCGAAGGGCTGGCTCTAAGACCTGGCCCGGCGCCCGCCGCGGCGGATCCCCGCATCCCGCCCCAAGGGCGGCCTCTCTGGCCGCGTCATCCGATCCGGGCTAGCGTGAAATGCGCCGCAGTTGGCCGAGCCATCGCCCATGCTCCGCACAGGGCCGGGGAGGATCCGCCCATGAGCGGAAACAGGGCCGTTGCCGACAAGGAACCCGGGACCGGGGAGGCCATCGACACCGGCTACCCGACCTTCGAACTCAGGGACGGCCCCGGAGTCAGCCCCGCCAACGTCGGGCGCAGGGTCCCGCACGGGGCCATCCCGCGGACGGTGGCGACGAACATCTGCGGCTCGGACCGGCACATGGTGCGCGGCCGCACCACCGCCCCGGCGGATTTGGTCCTGGGGCATGAGATCACCGGCGAGGTGGTCGGGACCGGCCCGGACGTGGAGTTCGCCAAGGCCGGCGCCATCCCGCTCGAGGACGCCCCGCGCGGCTACGCCGAGTTCGACGCCGGCGCCGCGGCCAAGTACGTGCTCGAGCCGCACGACTACGTGAGGGCCTAACCGGGATCGGGGTAGGGCGGTTGACGCGTCGGTGCCGCCTCACCGACAATCCGGGCGCCGACGACCTTGCCCCTGAGATCCACCACCTCAAGCGGAGCCGCCTCCGGCTCCGTGGCCGGCCGCCGGCCGCCGAGGACCCGCTCCACCGCCGGACGGATCCGCTGTGCGTAGGCAGCGTTGCATTGCTCCTCGGATTCCCACACGTCGATATAGCGCAGTCCGCCGCTGTCCTTGCGCATGCACAGGTGCAGGATGAGTCCGTCGAAGGGCTCCGTCCCCATGGCTTCCACGACCCGCCGGTAGGTGTCGTCGTCCACGGGCAGGTCCTGGCTGAACGCAAAAACCATCGTTCCCGCCTCCTCCAGCATGATTGGCTTCGGTTCCGGATGGGTACCTTCTACAGAGGACCTGGGGCGGAGGCCTTGTCAAGGCCTGCCTGCCCCGCCCGCGTGGGCTGGCCCATAGACTTGGACCATGGCCGATGTGTTCACGCCCGAGCAGCGCAGCGCGAACATGTCCCGGATCCGTGGCAAGGACACGAAGCCGGAACTGGTGGTGCGCCGGCTGCTGCATGCCCGGGGCTTCCGCTACCGCCTGCATGGCAGTGCCGCAGGCAGCACGCTGCCGGGCAAGCCGGATCTGGTCTTCGCCGGGCGGCGGAAAGTCATTTTTGTCAACGGCTGCTTCTGGCACCTGCACGACTGCAGGGTGGGCCGGCACGGGCCCTCGTCCAACGTGGAGTTTTGGGAGGCAAAGCGCGCCCGGAGCGCGGAACGGGACGCCGCCGCCAATGCCGCGTTGCGGGAGGCGGGCTGGGACGTGCTGACCGTCTGGGAGTGCGAACTGAAGAAAACCTCGGACCTGGCCCCGCTTGAGGAGCGGCTGATCGCCTTCCTGGGCGGGGCGCAGGCTCCGGATGCCCGGATCCCCCAGCCGCGGTAGCGGACCGCCGATCGAAAGGAAGCAGCCATGGAGCAGCAGTCCGACCGCAAGCGCGGCGTCCTCTTCGACGTCGACGGAACGCTGGTGGACTCGAACTACCTGCACACGCTGGCCTGGTGGCAGGCCTTCCGCCGGTGCGGCCATGACATCCCGATGGCCTCCATCCACCGTGCCGTGGGCATGGGCGGCAGGAGGCTGATCGCCCACCTGCTGGGCAATCATCGCAATGCGGAGGATGACGGGCTGCTGGAGGAAACCCATACGGCGGTCTTTTCCACCTTCTGGCCGTCGCTGCGCCCGCTCGACGGCGCCCGGGACCTGATCCGGCGCTGCGCCGAGGCGGGCCTGGGGACCGTCCTGGCCAGTTCGGCCAGGCAGGAAGAGCTGGCGGTGCTGCGCCGCGTGGTCGACGCCGATGCCTGGCTGGCGGCCGCGACCAGTTCCTCCGATGCCAAGCGGAGCAAGCCGGCCCCGGACATCCTCGAGGCCGCGCTGCGGGCCGGCGGCCTGCAGGCCGCCGGCGCGGTCTTCGTCGGCGACGCCGTCTGGGACGTCCTCGCCGCCGCCGAACTCAAGATCCCAACCATCGGCCTGACCTGCGGCGCCACCAGCGAGGCCGAACTGCGGGAGGCCGGCGCCGTCGAAATCTACGCCAGCCCCGCGGCGCTGCTGGACGCATTCGCCGGCAGCAGGCTCGGTGGACTCGCCCGCGCCTGAAAGTGCGCCGACGCGTGCCCGCGGGCGGGCGCGTCAGCGGCGGCCCTGGTCCCCCGGACCAGCCGAAATGCACTCGACGCGCCCGTTGCCGGCATTGCTGGAGATCCGCTGCCCGTCCAGGACGACCTCGCAGCTGGCATGGCCGTCCGGCACGGAAACCGTGACCGCCCCGATCGGCAGGCCGGTGTAGCGGAACTCTTCCTCCCAGTTGCCGCTGACCTGCCGGTCCACGGTCTGGCTGCCGTTGAAGTAGGTGACGGTGGCCGGCGCGCTGGTCGTCACCCGGTACCTGACGGTGTGGTCCCCCATTGTCCGGACCACAAAGTAGGTCAGGAACGCCGTGACCGCCCCGGCGATGAGGATACCCAGCACGCCGAGCACCATGCCGGACACCGCCAGCGACTTCTTCTGCCGCTGCACCAGCGCAACGATGCCGAAGACCAGGGCGAGCAGCCCGAGGATCAGGCTGAGCATGCCGATGACCGGGATCAGGGCGAAAACGACCGCAACGATGCCCAGCACCAGCGCCGTGACGGCCAGGCCGGACTTCGGCCGGGCCTGGTAGCCGTAGTCCGGCGTCGCGTAGCCCGGCGGTCCATAGGCCGGCGGGGCCGGGGGTGTCCCGTAGGGAGCGGAGTGCACCTGGTCCCAAGGCTGCCCGGCACCAGGACCGGTACCGGCGCGGTTGCCCTCCCTGCCGCCGTACGGATCACCGGCCCCGGGATCTTCGGGCCGGGGCGTCTGATCGGACATGGTACCCCCGTTGGGCTAGACGGCCGCATTCAGGCGGCGGGAGCGCCGCCTGAATGCAGTGTAGCGGGTGGAGCGGGCGGCGGAAGGCCCGCAGGCGCCAACCGCGGTCCCTACGGCTGGATGTGCGTGGGGGCGAACATCTTCAGCCGGGCTTCGACCACAACGACGTTCGGCCCGTCAGCCGCGAGTGCCTCGGTCAGTGCCGGGCCCACTTCCGCCGGCTTCACCCGGCGGGCCGGGACACCGAAGGACTCGGCCAGCCGCACGAAGTCCGGCCGCGCCAGGTCGGTGGCGGTGGCCTTGCCGAAGGCCGCCACCATGTATTCGCGCAGGATGCCGTAGCCGCCGTCGTCGACAATCAGCCAGGTGACCGGCAGGTTGTGCTGGCGCACCGTGGCCAGTTCGCTGATCGAGTACATCGCCGAACCGTCGCCGGAGACCGCCAGCACGCGCGCGGGCCGGTCCCGGGCGGCCAGCCCGACGGCGCCGCCGATGGCCCCGGGGAAGCCGAAGCCGAGTCCGCCGGCGCCTTGGGCGGAGTGGAACTGGCCGCCGCGGGCATCCCAGCAGCTCCAGGCCCAGTAGGCGGCGATGGTCATGTCCCAGAAGGTCTGCATGTCGTCGGGCACCGCCTCGCGGATCTCCGCCATGAACCGGCGTTCGGCTGCCAGGTCCTGGCTGTCGAGGCGGGCTTGGATCCTGGCCAGGGTCTCCTTGACCAGCGCCTCCGGAGGCACGCCGTGCCAGTTGGCCGCCGGTGTGCCCGCCGGTGCCGCGTCGAGGGCCGTGTCCAGCGCTGCCAGCGCCTGGCCGGCGTCGGCCCGGATTCCCAGTGCCGGCCGGTTGGCTTCGAGCACCCGCGGCTCGGCGTCGATCTGGATGATCCGCCCGCGCGGCTCCATCGTGAAGTAGTTGCTGGTGACCTCCCCGAGCGAAGAGCCAATCACCAGGAGCACGTCGGCGTCTTCCAGGATCTCGGTGGTGTACCGGTCCTCGATCCAGGACTGCAGGGACAGCTCGTGGTTCCAGGGGAAGGCGCCCTTGCCGCCGGGGGTGCAGACCACCGGGGCGCGCAGCTTTTCGGCCAGCGACAGCAGCTGCGGTTCGGCTTTGCCCCGCCGGGTCCCGCCGCCGGCGATGATGGCCGGGCGCTCGGCGGCGGCGAGCCACTTCACCGCCTCCTTGACCAGCTCGGTGCGCGGCGGATTGTCCGCCGCTTCGGCGAGCGCGTCCTCCACCGGCGGCACGATCACCGGGTCCAGCAGCACGTTCTGCGGGATCTCGATCCAGACCGGGCCTGCGGGCGAGGAGACGGCCTCGGTCCAGGCGTCCTGGATGGCCGAGGGAATGCCGGAGGCGTGCAGGATCAGCCGCTGGCTCTTGGTGACGTTGGCGGCCGAGGCCTTCTGGTCGTCGAGCTGGTGCAGCATGCCCTTGCGCCGCGCGCCCAGTCCCTCCAGCGGGACCTGGCTGGCCACCACCACCATCGGCACGCCGGTGGCGTAGGCCTCCTGCAGCCCGGCCAGCGCGGTCAGCGCCCCGGGGCCGGTGGAGAGGAACAGCACGCCGACCTCGCCGGTGGCCCGGGAGAACCCGTCGGCGGCAAAGGCCGAGTTGTTCTCAACGCGCGAGGAGACAAAACGCAGCGTGGACCGGGAGAGCGCGTCGAACAGGCCCAGGGCGTGCTGGCCCGGGATGCCGAACACCGTCGTCGCGCCCAGGGCGCCGAGGGTTTCGACGACGAGGTCCCCGCCGTTGCGCCGGGCGCCGGATTCCCGGGCCGTCACTCGAAGCTCTCCTGCTCGTCCCGGCCCGCGGAGACGGCAGCCGCAGGCCGGCGGTCCAGGGACTGGGGCGCGTAGCCGGTGGCCTGGCCGTGGCGGTCGCCGGGGACGGTGTTGTCGGCCAGCAGGGTGACCAGCTCGTAGGCGGTGTGGCTGGCGGCCACGCCGGTGATCTCGGCGTGGTCGTAGGCCGGGGCGACCTCCACCACGTCCGCGCCGACCAGGTCCAGTCCGCGCAGCCCGCGCAGGATCTCCAGCAGTTCCCGGCTGGTGATCCCGCCGGCTTCCGGAGTGCCGGTGCCCGGGGCGTGCGCCGGATCGAGCACGTCGATGTCCACGGACACATACAGCGGCCGGTCCCCGATCCGCTCCCGCAGTTTGGCCACGGTCTCGGCCACGCCCTGGTAGTACACATCGGCGCTGGTGACGATCCCGAAGCCGAAGCGGTGGTCGTCGTCGAGGTCCTTCTTGCCGTAGAGCGGGCCGCGGGTGCCGACGTGGCAGATGGCCTCGGTGTCCAGGATGCCTTCCTCGAAGGCCCGGCGGAACGGGGTGCCGTGGGTGTATTCGGCGCCGAAGTAGGTGTCCCAGGTGTCCAGGTGGGCGTCGAAGTGCAGCATGGCCACCGGGGACCCGGCGCGCTCGGCCGCGGCCCGCAGCAGCGGCAGGGCGATGGTGTGGTCCCCGCCCAGGGTGACCAGCCTGGTCCCGCCCGCGGTCAGCTCCAGGGCGTTGGCCTGGATCGTCTCGATCGCCTCATGGATGTTGAACGGGTTCACCGCCATGTCGCCGGCGTCGGCTACCTGCGCGGCCTCGAACGGGGACACGTCCCAGGCCGGGTTGTACGGGCGCAGCAGCCGCGAGGCCTCGCGCACGTGGTTGCCGCCGAAGCGGGCGCCCGGCCGGTAGGACACCCCGGCGTCGAACGGCACGCCCACGACGGCGACGTCCGCTTTCTTGACCTGGTCCAGCCGGGGCAGCCGCGCAAACGTCGCAGCCCCGGCAAAGCGCGGGACGCGGGACGAATCGATGGGTCCCAGGTGTCCGTTGGCCTCGATCCGAAGTTCTTCCATGGCCGTTCCCTCCGTGGCAAAAGTTGCCTGATATGCATCAAGTGTTGCTGCTCAGGCTAAATGTGGGAGAGGCGTCCGTCAAGACCGGCCCGTCAGCGCGAGGCCGCCGGCACCAGCGTCCAGACCACCACGGCCTCTTCATCCGTTTCGTTGGCCCAGGTGTGCGGTTCGCGCCCGGGGAACGTAAGGGTGTCGCCCGCCTCCAGCTCGTAGCGCTCAGAGGTGAACATGACGGCGAGCCGGCCGGAGGCCACGTGCAGCACGTCCACGTCGCAGTCCACGGCATACAGTTCGGATTCGCCGTGGCCGCCCGGCGCGATCACGGCCTTGATGATCTGCAGGCGGCGCTCATGGCGCGGGGTGAGCAGCTCCTCGCGGATGCCCTCGCCGCCAAGGCTGATCCGCGGGCCTTCACCCCGGCGGGTGAGGTAGGTTTCCGGATCCACGAACAGGTCGCCGATGGGAATCGAGAGTACCTGGCACAGCGTCACCAGCGAGGCCACCGAGGGCGAGGTCAGGTCACGCTCCACCCGGCTCAGGAAGCCCTTGGTCAGCCCGGTGGACTCGGCAACCTGCTCGATCGTCATCCGCTGCCCCTGGCGGGCGGCGCGGATCCGCGAACCGATGGCCAGCGGCGCATTGCTCGGCTCAATTGGCAGTGCCTTCACGATTCATCCCCATTTCTCGCAGATTGCCGCCGCCCCGCGGCGCACCCTTCGAGCTTAACCGGCGGTTGACGTGTGCGGGGCCTCACAATTAGCCTAGCACTCAACACTTGTTGCCTGTAAGGCAAATTCGTTTCCTGAGTCATGAAAGCAGGAACCCCCATGGATGGACAGATTCTCAATGCCGGCATCGTGGTCGCATACCTGGTCTCGATGCTGCTCTTCGGCTGGTGGGGCAAGTCCCGCACCAAGGACAACAGCGACTACCTGGTCGCCGGCCGCCGGCTCGGCAGCCTGCTCTACACCGGCACCATGGCCGCCGTCGTCCTGGGCGGGGCCTCCACCGTCGGCGGCGTCGGCCTGGGTTACAAATTCGGCCTCTCCGGCATGTGGCTGGTGGTGGCCATCGGCACCGGTGTGCTGGTGCTGAGCCTGTTCTTCGCCCCCACCCTGCAGCGGCTGAAGATCTACACCGTGGCCCAGATGCTCACCCTGCGCTACGGGGTCAGCGCCACCAAGGCCTCCGGCATCGTGATGCTCGCCTACACGCTCATGCTCTGCGCCACCTCCACCGGCGCCTATGCCACCATCCTGGTGGTGCTCTTCGGCTGGGAGCGCTGGCTGGCCATCGCCGTCGGCGGGGCGATCGTGCTGATCTACTCCACCGTCGGCGGCATGTGGTCGATCACGCTGGCCGACATGGCCCAGTTCGTGATCAAGACCATCGGCGTGTTCTTCCTGATGCTGCCCTTCTCCTGGAGCCAGGCCGGCGGGCTCGACGGGATCCGCCAGCGCGTGGACGAATCCTTCTTCAATATCACCGGCATCGGGGCGCAGACCATCATCACCTACTTCGTGGTCTATACCCTCGGCCTGCTGATCGGGCAGGACATCTGGCAGCGCGTCTTCACCGCGCGCACCCCGAAGGTGGCGCGCTGGGGCGGAACCACCGCGGGCGTGTACTGCATCCTCTACGGGGTGGCCGGCGCGCTGATCGGCATGGCGGCCTCCGTGGTGCTGCCCAACATCGAGGTCAAGGACGATGTGTACGCGGACGTGGCAATGACCATCCTGCCGATCGGCGTCGGCGGCCTCGTGCTGGCCGCCGCGGTGGCCGCAATGATGTCCACCGCCTCGGGCGCCCTGATTGCCGCCGCCACCGTTGCCAAGGCGGACGTGGTGCCCTTCGTCCGTTCCTGGTTCGGCAAGCCGGTGCACCACGGACATGCCGGGAACCCGGAGCATGACGTCCAGGGCAGCCGCTGGTACGTGCTGGCCCTGGGCGTGCTGGTCATCGCCTTGGCCATCGTGGTCCAGGACGTGGTCGCGGCGCTGACCATCGCCTACGACATCCTGGTCGGCGGCCTGCTGATCCCGATCATCGGCGGCCTGCTCTGGAAGCGCGGCACCGGCCTCGGCGCCGCGGCCGCGATGGCCGCCGGCACCGTGGTCACGCTGGCCACCATGATCGTCCTGGAGGTCAACGCCGCGCACCAGTACGACGGCATCTACGCCAACGAGCCGATCTATTACGGCCTCATCGCGGCGCTGGCGGCCTACGTCGCGGTCTCGCTGCTGAGCAGGCCGACGGATCCCGAGACCAGGACCGCCTGGGACCGCCGGGTGGCCGGCGCCATCACGGAGGAGGTCCCGGTGGAAGGACCGGAGGACGTGCACGCCCGCTAGGGATTGGCCCGGGCCCGGTCCCGGCTTGATGACCCGGCAGGTCCTTATCCAGGGCCGGCCGGGTCCAGCCGTTAAGCCGGGCCTAGCCGTTGACCGGCAGGAACAGCACGGTGAAGATGCCGAGCGCACCGAGCACCACCACGCTGACGGCGGTCCACAGGACCGCCATCACATCGGCCTGCACGGACTCCGCCGCGATGCCCCTGACTGCCCGGTGATAGCGCCGCTTCTGCGTGAGGTTCAGTGCCAGCGCGGCCACGAGTGTAACGGCAATGAGCACGCCCACGAACCAGCCGTGGTGCGGCGCCCAGCGCAGGAAGATGACGGCGGCGACCACCATCGCCAGGGTGGTCCGGCCCCAGGCCAGGCTGGTGCGCTCGGGCTGCAGTCCGGCGTCGTAATGGACCGGGCCCGGCTCCCGGGCACGCCTCATCGGCGGCCCGCTCCCAACTCAGCTGCCCCGGACAAAGACAAACACCACCAGGACGGCGGCCACCAGTGCCCCGCCCACGGCCAGCAGCGGGGCCAGCACCGGCAGCGGCAGCGGCGCCTTTTGGCGCATGGCCCGTTCCACGCCCAGCCAGCGGAAGAACGCACCGGCGCCCAGCGCCATGGCCAGCAGCAGCAGCATGATGGCCACGGTCTTGCGGATGCCGGGGATGAACAGGTCCGAGGTGAACGCCTCCACGGCGATCCCCCCGGCCAGCAGCGCCAGCGAGGTCCGGATCCAGGCCAGGAAGGTCCGTTCGTTGGCCAGCGTGAACCGGGGGTCCGGCTCCGTGCCGCCGCGCAGCAGCTTGGCCGCGAAGGGACCGCGCCCGGGATCAGGCTGCGGTGTCTCTGAGGTAGTCACCGACCTATCCTAGACCCCGCCCTGTCAAAAATTTTGGTCAACGGATGTCCTCCCGCGAGGGAAATTGGCCAGTACATGAACCCTTCGGGAAATTTCCGGTTCCCTGCCCGAAGCCCAGGAGCATGGACGGCGGCGGGGACGGACACCCGGGCCTGCCCAATTAATGCCGGGAGGGGACATCTGCTGACCAAATGTTTCTTACCGGGGCGGGGCGGCTGCCCGGGGTATGATGGAGGCTGCGAAGGGGAGTAGCTCCACCGCCCCCCGGTCCACGGAACCGGCGTTGGGCGTGGAGGCCTGTCGACATACTGGCCGCATGGATCCGGCCCGGCAGTCCACCCGGCATCGTCCGGGCGAGCGAGACCTTCGGTCAGTTGCCGCACACTGACCGGAGTCTGTTCCCGCTGCCTCCGGTCCCGACCAGGAGCCTGAGTGGACCACACCCCCCTCTCCCCCAGACCGCCCCGGCAGTCCGCACCGTCGGACGCCGACCTCAGGAAGTGGCGCCGTTACCTCGCCGACGAACGCGCGGAGGCTGCCATCTACCGCGACCTCGCCCAGCGCCGCGACGGCGAGGAACGCGAGATCCTGCTCAAGCTGGCCGAGGCGGAAGGCCGCCACGAGCAGCACTGGATCGACCTGCTCGGCGAGCACGCCGACCGGCCGGTCCGGCCCTCGGCCCGGCGCATCCTGCTGCGCTTCCTGGCCCGCTGCTTCGGCTCGGTCTTCGTCATGGCCCTGGCCCAGCGGGCCGAGGGCCGCTCCCCCTACAGCTCGGAGCCGGCCGCCACCAACGCCATGGCCGCGGACGAGCTGATCCACGAGGAGGTCATCCGCGGCCTGGCCACCCGGGGCCGCGCCCGGCTCTCCGGCAGCTTCCGGGCCGCGGTCTTCGGCGCCAATGACGGGCTCGTCTCCAACCTGGCGCTGATCATGGGCATCGGCGCCACCGGTGTGTCCAGCGGTTTCGTGTTGTTCAGCGGCATCGCCGGCCTGCTGGCCGGGGCACTGTCGATGGGTGCCGGCGAGTATGTCTCCGTCCGTTCCCAGCGCGAGCTGCTGAACGCCACCAAGCCCACCCAGATCTCGCTGGCCGCCGCACCGGACCTGGACCTGAACGCCAACGAACTGGTGCTGCTGTACCGCGCCCGCGGCATGAGCCAGGAGGCGGCCGAGCACCGGGCCGCCGAGCGCCTGGGCCACCTGGACTGCGACTGCGACCCGAGCCTGTCCCTGCAGCCGCCGGAATACTACGAGAACGAATACGAGGAGATCGGCTCCGGCTGGAACGCGGCGGTGTCCAGCTTCTGTTTCTTCGCCGCCGGGGCACTGGTGCCCATCCTGCCGTACATGTTCGGCCTGCAGGGTATGGCGGCGGTCCTGGTCTCGCTGCTGCTGGTGGGCCTGGCGCTGCTGTGCACCGGCGGCATCGTCGGCCTGCTCTCGGGAGCCTCCCCGGCCAAACGCGCCTTCCGCCAGCTGGCCATCGGCTTCGGCGCCGCGCTGGCGACCTACCTGCTGGGACTGGCCTTCGGCACCAGCCTGGGCTGAGTCCGAGGACGGCGGCCGGCCGGGATTGATCCTCGCGTCCGACCCGAGGGACGCCGCCTCTTACCTGCGGCGGCGGCTGCCGCTACGCTGGAGCAACCCGCCGATTTCGAGGGGGCAGCATGCGCCGTCTGCCGCAGGTTCCGGCCGCCAGGCTCTTCGCGGCCGCCATGCTGCTGGTGCTGGCCGCCGGCGCGCTGTTCTGCCTTGCCAACCCGGACGCCGCGTCCCGTGTCCTGCTCGGGGGCGGCGGTGCGGACCGCTCGTTTCCGTTCAGCGATCCGGCCGCGAAAGCCGGCCGGATCGGACGCAACTACCCGCCGCCCGGCATCGGTGCCTCCAGTTCGCCGCTGTCCTCGCCGGCACCGCTGCGCGCGCGCAGCCAGAGCTACCGGCTGCTCGACAGCGGCCTGCGGAACCAGCGCCACGTGGCCTACGACCCGTGCCGCCCGATCCGCTACGTCATCCGGGAGCAGGGTGCGCCGCCGGGCGGGGGCGCACTCATCCAGCGCGCCGTGCACCGGGTGGCCGCCGCCACCGGGCTGCAGTTCGTCCACGAGGGCCGCACCACCGAACCGCCCAGCGCCGACCGCCCGGCGTACCAGCCGCAGCGCTACGGGGACCGGTGGGCGCCGGTGCTCATCGCCTGGACCACGCCCGAGGAAAGCCCGGCCATGGCCGGGGACACCATCGGCATGGGCGGCAGCGCGTGGGCCGCGCACGGCGGCACCGCCGCCTACGTCTCCGGGCAGGTTGAGCTGGACGGACCGCAGTTCCGCGACCTGCTGGCCACCGCCGGCGGCGAAGCGGCCGCGGCGTCCATCATCATGCACGAACTGGCCCACCTGGTGGGCCTGGACCACGTCGAGGATCCCACACAGCTGATGAACACCGAGGCCCGGCGCGACATCACCGACTTCGGCAACGGCGACCTGACCGGGCTGGAACTGCTGGGCCGGGGCCCGTGCGTGCCGGAGCTTTAGGGACTGGGTTCCTCCCGCAAGGTTCAGGCTGCGCGCCCCGCGGCGAGCTTGCCAGCCGGGGGAAGGCCTGGACCGGTCGGCTTCGCCCGTTCACGGCCACCCCGCACGCCGTTCGCAGCTTCCCCACACGCTCCGCGCGCGGGGACCCCTGCTGCTCTCTTGGGGCACGGGGACCCCTGGCCGCTCTCCTGGCGGGGCCCTCGCGCCCCGCTCAACCGTCCACGAGTGCTGCAGCCTCGTCGACGGAGTCCACCAGGTGGAGGCGGCCGGCCATTGCCCGGCCCTCGCCGAGCGCGCGCAGCAGCGGCCAGACCGGCAGTTGTTCGGTCCAGTACCGCCGCCCCACCAGGATCATCGGCGAGACGAGTTCCTCGGTGGCGTAGTAGTTTTCGCAGGCGTCCTGGAAAATTTCCTGCACCGTGCCGCCGGCGCCGGGCAGGAAGACGGTGCCGGCGGTGCACCGCTGCAGCAGCACCGCTTCCCGGATGGAGTTGGCAAAGAACTTGGCGATGTGGGTGGCGAACAGGTTCGGCGGCTCATGCCCGTAGTGCCAGGTGGGAATGCCCAGGCTGACTGTCCCGCCGGGATGGCCGGCCAGGACGGCGGCCGCCGCCCGTGCCCAGCGGGTGACCGAGGGACGGAAACCGGGCACGGAGACCAGGGCGGCCAGCGCCCGGCGGAACCCGGCGTCGTCGGCCCCGGCCAGGTAGGCACCCAGGTTGGTCGCCTCCATGGCACCGGGG
>NZ_JBHTML010000033.1:0-28073 GCF_042679445.1 Arthrobacter sp. GCM10027362 | reverse complement strand
GGCGGGCCGGCCCAGGATCTCCTCCTCGATCCGGCGCGCCTCGGCGTCGATGCCGGCCTGGTCCGCCGGTGCCTGCCCGGCGTTCCCGGCGCCGGCAGGTGCGGAAGGCTGCCGGGCGGACGCCGCTGCGGCAAGCTTTTCGTAGGCGGAGACGCTGTCCACCACCGGCCCGTATTTGGGCAGCAGCGCGGAGGCCCGGACAATCTCCTCCACCCGCCCGGCGGGGGAGGGGCCCATGGTGGATTCGGGGGAGCACAGCCTGGTCCAGGCCACCGGGGTGGGGGCGCCGCGTTCGTTCATGACGGTGACCGCCGCCTCGCCGATCCCGGCGGTGGTCAGCACTTCTTCGAGGTCGTAGTCGCTGACCGGGAAGGTGGAGACGGTGGCCTTCAGTGCCCGGGCGTCGTCCGGGGTGAACGCCCGCAGGGCATGCTGGATGCGGTTGGCCAGCTGGCCGAGTACGTCGTCGGGCACGTCCTTGGGGGTCTGGGTCACGAAGAACACGCCCACGCCCTTGGACCGGATCAGCCGTACCGTGGTCATGATCGAGTCCAGGAAGGCCCTGGAGGCGTTGCGGAAGAGCAGGTGCGCCTCGTCCAGGAAGAACACGAGCCTGGGCTTGTCCGCGTCCCCCACCTCGGGCAGTTCGGCGAACAGGTCGGCGATCAGCCACATCATGAAGGTGGAAAACAGTGCCGGCTTGGCTTGCAGCGTCGGCAGCTCCAGGCAGGAGATGATGCCGCGCCCGTCGTCCGCCACGCGCAGCAGGTCCGCCGTGTCGAAGGAGGTTTCACCGAAGAACTTGTCCATGCCCTCGGCCTCCAGGCTGACCAGTTCGCGCAGGATCACGCCGGCGGTGGCCTTGGACAGCCCGCCGAGCCCCTCGAGGGCGGCCTTGCCCTCGGCCGAGACCAAAAACTGGATGACCGCCCGCAGATCGGCGAGGTTGTACAGCTCCAGGTCGTTGCGGTCCGCGTAGTGGAAGACCAGCTGCAGGCTCGATTCCTGGGTTTCGTTCAGGTCCATGACGCGGGAGAGCAGCAGCGGGCCGAAGTCCGAGATCCGGGCGCGCAGCGGCACGCCCCGGCCGTCCCCGCCGAGCGAGAAGTATTCGACCGGGAAGGACCTGGCCGCCCAGGCCTGGCCGACGCTGCGGGTGCGGGCCAGCAACTTCCCGCTGCCGGCGGAGGCGGTGGACAGCCCGGTCAGGTCGCCCTTGATGTCGGCCAGGAAGACCGGGACGCCATGGGCGGAGAGCTGTTCGGCGATGACCTGCAGAGTGATCGTCTTGCCGGTGCCGGTGGCCCCGGGCGATGAGGCCGTGGCGGTTCATCATGGCCAGCGGCAGCCGGACCGCCGCCTCGGGGTGGACCTCGCCGTCCACCAGCGCCGCACCCAGATGGACCGCAGCTCCTTCGAAGGTGTAGCCGCGCCGGATCCGTGCCACCTGGTCCGCGGCGGAGATGCCCGTCATGGGTGCCAGCGTACACACCGGACTGCCGGGACGGCAGCCCCGTCAGGCCAGCAGCCAGGCCAGCAGCATCATCGCCGGGACGGCGACGATGGTGGTCAGCAGCACGGTGTCCTTGGCAATGACAATGCCGCGTTCGTACCGGGCGGCGGTGACGAAGACATTCTGCGCCGTCGGCAGGGCGGCCAGGACGACGGCGGAGAAGAGCAGGTGCCCCTCCAGGCCGAGCACGAAGTACGCCAGCAGCCAGGCCAGCACCGGCTGCAGGAAGAGCTTGAAAGCGGAGGCGGCGACGACGTCGGCCCGCCGCCCGCCGTCGGCCTGCAGCGGACGTGAGCCGTTGAGCGAAATCCCGAAGGCTATCAGCATGGCCGGCACGGCCGCCCCGCCGATCAGGCGGATCGGTTCCATGACCAGGTCCGGAGGCTGCCAACCGGTGGCCGCGAGCGCCAGGCCGATGCCGGTGCCGATGAGCACCGGGTTGCGGAGGATCTGCGCCGCGAAGCCCGGCAGGGTGGTGCGGTGCCGGGTGGCGGCCGAATCCAGCACCATCAGGAACAGCGGGGTGAAGAAGGCCAGCTGGAAGATCAGCACCGGCGCCACCAGGGAAGCGTCTCCGAGCACATAGGCCGCCACCGGAATGCCCAGGTTCGCCGAGTTGACCAGCGAGGCGGACATGGCCCCGACCATGGTTTCGCCCAGGCTGCGGCGGAACCAGAATTTCGCCAGCACCGCGTAGACGGCGGCGGTCGCGATGGCGCTGGCGGCGGCCACCACGAGGGTGTCCGAGAAGATGACGGCCAGGCTGGAGCGGCTCAGCGTCTCCAGCAGCAGGCAGGGGCTGGCCACGAAGAATGCCAGCCGGCTGAGCGCCCGGCTGCCGTCGGGACCGAGGACGTTGGCGCGGCCGGCGAAGAAGCCGACCAGAATGACCACCCAGACAACGGAAAACCCCGCAAGTACCGCCAGCACCGCGGCTGTCCGGGCGCGTTACTTGACGGCGAAGGGCGGGCGCACGAATTCTTCGCTGAGCGCCTCGGCGGGATCGGAACCCAGCTGGACGATCTTGTTGTCCGCGCCCACGTGGACCACCTTGGGCACGAAGGCCCGGGCTTCCTCGGTGGTCATGGCCGCATAGGTGATCAGGATGACGATGTCGCCCTCGTGGATCAGGTGCGCGGCCGCGCCGTTGATCCCAATCACGCCGGAGCCGCGCTCGCCGGCAATGGTATACGTTTCGAGCCGGGCACCGTTGGTGACATCCACGATGGACACCAGCTCGCCGGGCAGGATGTCGGCGGCGTCGAGCAGGTCCAGGTCCACGGTGACGGAACCGACGTAGTGCAGATCGGCGTGCGTGACGGTGGCCCGGTGGATCTTGGATTTAAACATTGTGCGGTTCATCGCTCATCAGTTTAGCCCGTGCCCGCAGTGCCGCGGCCATTCATGAAGGCAGGAACCATGAAGGCGGAAAGGCAAAAGAGAGAGCGGGCGACGGGAATCGAACCCGCGTGTCCAGCTTGGGAAGCTGGCGCTCTACCATTGAGCTACGCCCGCGTGAGGGGCAGGCCCCTCGGGTACAACGCCATTTAGCTTACCCTAGTTCGCGGCTAACCTTGAACCCGGACACGCTGGCGCTCGCGGGCCAGCCCGATTTCCTCCTTCCGCGCGGCCTCGGCCTCGGAGGTCAGGGCCCGGCCCGCTTCGGCGTCGCGGGTCAGGTTCCCGCCGGTCTCCGGGTCGAAGAGGTGGATCCGGCGGGTGTCCAGCCACAGTTCGGCCGGCCGGCCGCCGCGGATCCTGCTGGATGCATCCAGCGTGACCACAATCTGCGGGCGCAGCTCCTCGGCGTCCATGTCCCGGGCCAGGCCCTCGAGGAGCTGCCGGATTTCCGCGGACGGATCGAAGCTGATGTAGCCGTACTGCTCGTTGCCCAGCCATTCCGAATGCGTCAGCTGCGCCGTGAAGGTGTAGCCCCGGCTGCGCTTGGCGGGATCGACGAGCGTGGCGTCCTCGAAGTGTTCGGGCCGGATGCCGGCCAGCACCACCGGCCGGCCGGCGGCAGCCTGCGCCTTGTCCGCCGAGATCGGGATCTCGCCGACGGGGGTCTGCAGCACGCCGCCGTCCACGGCGGCCGGCAGGAAGTTCATCGACGGCGAGCCGATGAAGCCGGCCACGAACAGGTTCACGGGCTGGTCGTACAGTTCCCGGGGCGAGGCGATCTGCTGGAGGATGCCCTTCTTGAGCACCGCCACCCGGTCGCCCAGCGTCATGGCCTCCGTCTGGTCATGCGTGACGTAGACGGAGGTGACGCCCAGCCGGCGCTGCATCTGGGAGATCTCCGAGCGCATCTGGCCGCGCAGCTTCGCATCCAGGTTCGACAGCGGCTCATCGAAGAGGAACGCATCGGCGTGCCGGACGATGGCCCGCCCCATGGCTACCCGCTGGCGCTGGCCGCCGGAGAGGTTGGCCGGCTTGCGGTCCAGGTGTTCGGTCAGCTCCAAGGTCCTGGCCGCCTCCGTCACCCGGTCCCGGATCTCCTGCTCGCTGTGCTTGTTCTTCGCCAGCCGGAGCGGGAAGGCGATGTTCTCGAACACCGTCAGGTGCGGATAGAGGGCGTAGTTCTGGAATACCATCGCCAGGTTGCGGTCCCGCGGCGCCTTGTCATTGACGCGTTCGCCGTTGATCAGCAGGTCGCCGGAGGTGATGTCCTCCAACCCGACGATCATGCGCAGCAGCGTGGACTTGCCGCAGCCGGACGGGCCGACCAGGATGATGAACTCGCCGTCGGCAATGTCGATGCTCACGTCGTTCACGGCCGGGAAGCCGTCGCCGTACTGCTTCACGATGTGGCTGAGGGTAATGGATGCCATGATCCGAATCCTTTCTGCGGAAGCTGGTCAGCCCTTGACGGCGCCCTGGGTGAGGCCGGAGACAATCCGGCGCTGGAACAGCACCACCAGCAGCACGACCGGAATGGTGACGATGATCGCGGCGGCTGAAATCGCCCCCGTGGGCGCCTCGAACTGGGAGGCACCGGTGAAGAAGGCCAGCGCGGCGGGGACGGGCCGGGCGGCCTCGGTCGAGGTGAGCGAGATGCCGTAGACGAAATCGTTCCAGGCGATGAAGAAGGCGATGATCGCCGTCGTGAACACCCCCGGGGCCGCCAGCGGCACGACCGCCTTCCGGAAAGCCTGCCACGTCGTCGCCCCGTCCACCTGCGCCGCCTGCTCGAGCTCCCAGGGAATCTGCCGGAAGAAGGCTGCCAGCGTCCAGATCGAGATCGGCAGGGTCAGCGACAGGTAGGGGATGATCAGCCCCGGCCAGGTGTCGTAGAGCCCGATGCTGCGCCAGACGTTGAACAGCGGGGTCACGATGGAAATCACCGGGAAGATGGACACGGCCAGCGCCGTGGTGAGCACCAGCTTCTTGCCGGGGAAGTCCAGCCGGGCGATGGCGTAGGCGCACAGGGTGGCCAGCACCACGGCGATGAAGGTGGCGATCAGGGCGATCCCGATGGAGTTGCGCAGCGCGCTCAGGAACAGTTCCTGCGCGTCGCCGACGAGGATTTGCTCGTAATTGGCAGTGCTCCAGTTCTCCGGCAGGAACTTGCCGGAGGTCAGCTCGCTGGGGAGCTTGAAGGAGGTGGCGAAGATGGAGGCGACGGGGAAGAGCGCGTAGAGCAGGACCAGGACCGTAACGACGGACCAGGCCACGCGCCCGCGGGTCGACGATCTGTTCATGGTTTACCTGCCCCCTCTCGCGCCGGCCAGGTCCACCCTGAACAGCTTGATGGCGATAAAGCAGATCAGCAGGACGCAGACGAACAGCACCACCGAGATTGCCGACCCGAGGCCGATCTCCAGCCGCCCGATGGAGGTGCGGTAGGCGAGCAGGGACAGCACCTCGGTGCCGTAGGCGCCCCCGGTCATGATGAATACGTTGTCGAAGATGCGGAAGGCGTCCAGCGCGCGGAAGAGCACCGCCACCATGATCGCCGCCTTCATGTTGGGCAGGATGACCCGGCTCATCCGCTCCCACCAGGTGGCGCCGTCCACCTCGGCGGCTTCCGTCAGTTCGTCCGGCACCTGGGCCAGGCCGGCCAGCAGCAGCAGCGAGATGAACGGGGTGGTCTTCCAGATTTCCGACGCGATGATCACGGACAGCGAGGTGCCCGTCTGGGCAAACCAGTTCAGGTCCGGGCCGATGCCCGGCACCCAGTCGAACCAGTGGTTGACAAAGCCGGAATTGATGTCGAAGGCATAGAACCAGGCGAAGGCCGACACCACCGTGATGATCCCGTAGGGGACTAGGATCGCCGTGCGCAGCCACCCGCGCACGGCCTTAAGCGCCTTGTGCATCACCAGCGCCAGGGCAAAGCCCAGGACCAGTTCCACGACGACGGTGACAACGGTGATCAGCAGCGTGACGCCCAAGGCCTGCCAAAACACCCCGTCGGAGAGGATCACGCCGTAGTTGCCCAGCCCGATGAACCGCCGGTCATCCGGGGCGGTGAGGCGGAACTTGAACAGCGAGTCGAACAGGGCCTGCAGGATCGGGTAGAGGGTGACGGCCAGCATGACGACGAACGCGGGGCCGGCGAGCAGCCAGCCCAGGCGCCGTTCGGCCCTGGTCCGTGCGCTGCCGCGCTCCTGCGCCGCCTTTGCCTGCGTCCTGGCCCCGGTCCGGGTGTTGACGGTGGCGGTCACAGCAGTTTCTCCCCTCTGAGTACCGCAAGGATGAACTCCGCGGTGGAGTGGTGCGTGGACTGCGGATCCACGGCGCTGGGCGGGGTCCAGTGCTGTTGGATGCCGGTGGAGACCTCGTTGTAGTAGGGAGTCTGCGGGCGCGGTGCCGACAGCTCCAGGGATTCCCTGATGGTCTGCGCCATCGGGAAGGCGTCCGCGACCCGGGGATCTTCGTAGGCCCGGGTGTTCGACGGCGGGTTGCCGTTGGTGAGGAAGTAGTCCGCCTGGTTTTCCGGGCTGACGATGCACTCGATGGCCTGGTAGGCCAGGTGCGGATGACGGCTGGCGGCGCCGACACCGAGGTTGATGCCGCCCAGCGGGGGTGCCGACGGACGGTCCGGGTCGATCCGCGGGTACAGGCCCCAGCCGATGTCCTCCGGCAGCGACGCGTCCAGGCCGCCGTTCTCGACGGCGGCATTGGTGGCGGGCCAGACGAAGGGCCAGTTCACCATGAACGAGCCTTGGGCACCCTGGAACAGGATCATCGAGTTGTTCTCGTCCTGGGTGGGCAGGCCCGGGCCGCCGAGGCCCTCGGCGCCGATGGTGGACACAATGTCGGCCGCCTTGGCGCCCGCTTCGGATTCCAGCCCGAGCTGGATCCGGTCTGCGGAGGCCTCGGGATTGACAATAATCCGGCCTCCGGCGGATTCGATCAGCGCATTGACCCACACAGTCATGGATTCGGCCCGCGCGCCCTGCACGCCCAGGAACTTCTGCTGCTTCCGGGCGGCATCGATGATCTGGTCCCAGGTCACCGGCCGCGACATGTCCAGACCGGCCGCCTCGGCCACGGACTTGCGGTACCAGAGCAGCTGCGTATTGGCCCAGAACGGGACCGTGACCAGTTCGCCCTTCCACCGGGCTCCGGCCAGTGCGCCGTCGACGACGCCCCGGGAGGTGCGCCGGGCCGTTTCCTTCGGGACGGGGGCCAGGAAGCCGGGCTCGGCCAGTTCCGGGATGAACGGCGGGTCCAGGCTCATGATGTCCAGGGACGTGTCCCCGGCGGCCAGGCGCCGGGCCAGCTGTTCGCGCTGGGAGGCGGCGTCGTTGGGCAGCAGCGAGGTCTCGATCCGGTACCGGCCGCCTGCCTCCCGGGTGCACTCTGCCGCGATGGATGCCTGCCCGCCGGCGTCGGGGTTGATGTACCAGGTGAGGGTCGGTGGCCCGGCTTCAGCGGCACAGCCACCCAAGGCGAGGGTTCCGGCCAGCAGCGCGGCGCCGGGGAACCCGAACCGCCGGCACAGCCCGGTCCTGCGTGTTCGCTTACGGAACATTGGTACTGCGCCTCCACATCCTTGTAGATTCCTCGTAGACGGCCAGATTGCGCACTCCCACGGGCCACCAGCACTCGGCAACCTTGCTAGCGACCATAGGGCCCGCTTGTGGTTTGCGCCACAGACCGTGCCCGTGGCCTCACGAAAACGATGCGAAAAAACGGACGGCGAAGAAGACCAGATGGCCAAAAACTGCCCGCGGAATCCGCCCGTGGCAGGATCGTTCCGTGACGCTCACGGCTGATGACCTGCGGACGGTAGTGGACGGGGATCCTTGTCCGCTGTGCCGCTTTGCCCGCTGCGGCCTGGGAGCGCCGGGCGCTGGACCTGGAGTGGACCTGCCTGGAGACCGCGGCGCACTGATGGGCCATTTCGGCGCCTATGCGATGCAGCCATCCGGCTCCCGCCCGCCGCAGGATGGCTATGTGGAAGTGCTGGTCGGGCCGCCGAGGCGTCCGGGCGGGCCGCAGCTCCTCTTCTACCCGGATCCGGCTTCCGCAGGACGTTCAGTATGAGGCGGATGCCGGTATCTGCGCCCGGGTGCTGGACAGGTTGTTTCCCGATGCCCGGGGCTCGCCGGATTCCTGGCAGGACGTGCTGCGCTGCTGCGGGCGGGCCCTCGAAACGCGCGGCCTGCCCTGGCGGTGGGATTCGTCGGTACGCTGATCAGCCCACGGGCTCGGGCTCGGGCTGGCGCGCAAGGCGGCGCAGGAGCGGTTCGGTGAAGCGGGCCGCAACGGGCCCGGCCACGGCCATCAGCATCACGTAGGCCGCGACGAGGGCGTTCAGCTGCTGCGGCAGCACCCCGGAGGTGACCGCCAGCCCGGCGATGACGATGGAAAACTCGCCGCGGGCGATCAGCACGGTCCCGGCCCGCACGCGGCCCCAGCGGCCGATCCCTGCCTGCCGTGCGGTCCACGCGCCCGTGGCCACCTTGGTGGCCGCCGTGATGATTCCCAGCAGCACCGCCCAGCCGAGCACCGGGGGCATGGTGGACGGGTCCGTGTTCAGGCCGAAGGCCACGAAGAAGGTGGCGGCGAACAGGTCGCGGATCGGTTCCAGCAGCCGGGTGGCACTGTCCGCGGTCGCCCCGGAGATCGCGATGCCCAGCAGGAACGCGCCGACGGCGGCGGAGACCTGCATGGCCGAGGCCAGCCCGGCCACCAGCAGGGCGGCGCCGATGAGCTTGAGCAGGAAGGTCTCCTGTTCGGGGCTGTGGATCCATTTGGAAATGCGGTGGCTGTAGCGCACCGCGGCCAGCAGCACCACGCTGATCACCAGCAACGAGACGCCCACCGCCGTCGCCCCGCCGAGCAGCCCGACGCCGCCCAGCACGGCCGTCATGACCGGCAGGTAGCCGGCCATGGCCAGGTCCTCCAGCACCAGGACGGCCAGCACCGCCGGGGTTTCCCGGTTGCCCAGCCTGCCCAGGTCCGTCAGGACCTTGGCAGCGATGCCGGAGGAGGAAATATAGGTCACCCCGCCCAAGACCATGGCGCCCACCGGTCCCCAGCCGAGGACATAGGCCAGGACCGCGCCCGGGGTGAAATTGAGCACCAGGTCCATCAGGCCGGCCTGCCAGGACTGCTTCAGCCCGGTCACCAGTTCCATGGCCGTATATTCCAGGCCAAGCATCAACAGCAGCAGCACCACGCCGATTTCGCCGGCGATGTGGCCGAATTCGGCGATGCCGCGGAATTCGACGAAGCCGCCCTGGCCGAACGCCAGCCCGCCCAGCAGGTACAGCGGCACGGGGGACATACCCATCCGGGCGGCCAGCCGCCCCAAAATGCCCAGCCCGAGGAAGACGATGCCAAGCTCGATGAGCGTCGCCGTCGTGGCGCCCACGGCGGCCTAGTTTCCGTGCAGAATGGCAGCCGCGGCGTCGAGGCCGTCCGGTGTGCCGACAACGATCAGCAGATCCCCCGGTTCGATCACGTCATTGGGCGTGGGCGACGGCAGGACCTGGCCGCTGCGCAGCATGGCCACGACCGAGGCGCCGGTGCGCGTCCTGAGCTTGGTCTCACCCAGCGGGCGGCCCGCGAAGGGGGTGTCCTCGGTGACCAGGAACTGGCGCGTGCTTACCCCCGGCAGGTCGCTGTGCTCTGCGGCCAGCTGCGCCACCAGCCGCGGGCCGCCGAGCAGGCTGCCCAGGGTGGCCGCTTCCTCGGTGCTCAGCGGGATGGACGCCAGGCAGGCATCCGGGTCGTCCATCCGGGAGATGATCAGCTCAGTCTGGCCGTCGCGCTGGATGACGATGCCCACCCGGCGGCCGTTGCCGACGACGATTTCGCGGCGGATGCCGATACCCGGCAGCGGTGTTTCCTCTACCTCCATGGCTCAACTCTAATCCGCCCCGCGCCGCCCGTATCCGGTGGCCGTAATGTTGTCCCATGGCGGTGGAAAAGAACACCCGCAGCATCGAAAGCGGGATCGAAACTGACTTCTCCGGCAAGATGAGCTACGGCTCCTACCTGCAGCTGGACCGGCTGCTGTCGGCCCAGGTGCCGGTCAGCCGGCCCGAGCACCACGACGAGCTGCTGTTCATTATCCAGCACCAGACCACCGAGCTGTGGTTCAAGCTGGTGCTGCACGAGTTGCGCACGGTGCGGGACCAGCTGCGCGCCGACGACCTGCGCTACGCGATGAAGGGTATCGCCCGGGTGAAGCACATCCAGCACATCCTCGCCGAGCAGTGGTCGGTGCTGGCCACGCTGACCCCGGCCGAGTATGCCGAATTCCGCGGCGAGCTGGGCTCGGCCTCCGGCTTCCAGTCCTTCCAGTACCGGGCGGTGGAGTTCCTGCTGGGCAACAAGAACGCCGACATGCTCCGGGTCTTCGAGGCCAGGCCCGAGGCGCACCGGATGCTGGCGGAACTGCTGGAGCAAAGCAGCGTCTACGACGAGTTCCTGGCCCTGTTGCACCGGCGCGGCCATCCGGTCCCCGGACATCTGCTGGCGCGCGACTTCCGCCAGGCCCACGTCTTCGATCCGGAGCTGGTACAGACCTTCAAGTACATCTACGAGCATGCCCATGACAACTGGGATGTCTACGAGGCATGCGAGGAGCTGGTGGACCTGGAGGACAATTTCCAGCTCTGGCGCTTCCGGCATGTGAGGACGGTGGAGCGGATCATCGGCATGAAGCGGGGCACCGGCGGCTCGTCCGGCGCGGGCTTCCTGCGCAAGGCGCTGGACCTGACGTTCTTCCCGGAACTCTTCGCGGTGCGCACCGAGATCGGCAGGGCCGACGACTCCGGCGCCCCGCCGTCGTAAGCCGCGGCGCCGTTCGAGCAGCCGCTGAACGTTACCGGAACACGGTGCGGTTCTTGAACCCCGTGGCCTCGGTGCTGCGGCTGCCGAACCCGCCCTTGCCGTAGGGGTAGTACCGCAGCGTGCCGTTCTTGAACGTGGCCATCAGGCCGGTGCTGCCGGGGCCGGCGTAGCCGCGCAGCGGGGTCAGGCCGGCCACGCTGTTCCAGCCGCCGGAGCCAATCCTGCGGGCAGCGCCGCTGAAGCCGCCGGTGCCGTTGCCGCGCTGGACGTACAGCGCCGCGCCGCGGACGGCCAGCAGGTCCTGCCGTCCGTCCTGGTCCCAGTCCGCCATGGTGAAGCGGGCACCGGAAAAGCCGGAGGCTGCCGTGGTCGCCTTCGATACCGCCCGGCCGGAAGCGTTGCGGTAGTAGCGCAGGGTGCCGGCCGAGGTCCTCGCAAGCACGCCGGGGTACTTGTGTCCGGCTACCCAGCGGCCGGCGGCCAGCGTCATGCCCGCGAAGCCGTCGCCGACCTTGACCGGGTTGCGGAATCCGCCGCCGGCCTTGCCGAAGTTGACCAGCAGGCGTCCGTCCTTCATCTGCAGCAGCATGTCCAGCGTCCCGTCCCGGTTCCAGTCCAGCGTGAAGCCGGCCCGGACCGTGTCGTAGCCGCCGGTATCGATCCGCACCCGGGCCCCCAGCCTGCCGGTGCCGCCGGGGTAGCGCCAGAGGTCCCCGGCCGCATCGGCGGCGAGCAGGTCCGCGGCGCTGCGGATGCTCGGCTTGCCCAGCGTGTAGTAGTGCTCCAGCGTGGGAATGGACTTGGTGCGCATGGCGGTGGCGAGGGTGACCCCCACGTAGCGCAGGTGCCACGGTTCGTAGGTGTAGCCGGTGACCTTCTGCTGGCCCTTCGGATAGCGGACGATGAAGCCGTACTTGTAAGCGTTCCCGGCCACCCACCTGCCCTCGGGAGTGCTGCCGAAGCAGGCCTCCAGCTGGCAGGTGGTGCGGGCCTGTCCCACGTCCACGGCCAGCCCCGTCTGGTGCTCGCTGTAGCCCGGCCTGGCCGAGATGGTATCCGCATAGGCCCTGCCGTAGCTGCGCACGTAGGAATCGTAGAGTGCGGCCTGGTAGGAGTAGGAGCGGTAGGCGCTGACCACGGCCAGGCGGTGGCCTGCCTTGCGGGCACCGGTGAACAGGCTGGAGAGTTTGGCGGCCGCTGCCTTGCGCAGGGTGAACCCGGTGCCCTTGATCGTGGTGAGGTCGGCGGGCCTGTAGCTCACCGGACTGAGTGGATGGTCCTTGTTGACGAAGACCTTGATGCTCTGCGCGTCCCGGATCGGCTCCGCGGCCTGGGCAGTCTGTGCCGGCACCAGGGGCGCGGCGGACAGGCCCACGCCCGCCAGGCACAGTGCGGCAGCCGCCGCGGCAGTGGAGAATCCGGCCCGCAGCCGCGAGCGCCGGGGCTGGTGCGGCCGGAGGCATTCGCGGGACCGCCGATGTCTGTTCACGGGGTCCATGTTGCCAGCGGACCGGCAGGATCGGTGCCGCAGCCGCGCCGGACGGCCGGTTTGGATGCGATATTTTTAGTAGGTGCTGCTCTCTGACCGTGATATCCGCGCCGAACTCGAAGCCGAACGGATTGTCCTGGACCCCTACCTGCCGAACATGATCCAGCCCTCCAGCGTGGATGTGCGCATCGACAGGTACTTCCGGCTCTTCGACAACCACAAGTACGCCCACATCGATCCGTCCGAGGAGCAGCCGGAGCTGACCCGCCTGGTCGAAGTGGAGCCGGACGAGCCGCTGATCCTGCACCCGGGCGAATTCGTGCTCGGCTCCACCTACGAGACCGTCACGCTGCCCGAAGACATTGCCGCCCGGCTGGAGGGCAAGTCCTCGTTGGGCCGGCTGGGCCTGCTCACCCACTCCACCGCCGGGTTCATCGATCCGGGCTTCTCCGGCCACGTGACCTTGGAACTGTCCAATATGGCCACGCTGCCGATCAAGCTCTGGCCCGGCTCCAAGATCGGCCAGCTGTGCTTCTTCCGGCTGACCTCCCCGGCCGAGCATCCGTACGGCTCGGGGGAGTACGGCAACCGCTACCAAGGCCAGCGCGGTCCGACAGCCTCGCGCAGTTACATCAACTTCCACCGCACCCTCATCGGGCGCTGATTCCCCGCCGACCGGCCGGCCGGCGGCCTGTCAGCGCCGGAAAGGCCGGCGGGTGGCACGCCGACGGGTTTTGGCCGGGCGGGCCGGCGGCTTGACCGGGAGCATCAGCAGCAGCCCGGCCAGCAGCACCAGCAGGATGCCCAGGATGCCGAAGCGCTGGGACCCGAAGACTCCGATGCACAGCGCGAAGAGCGACGGTGCCAGGAAGCTGACCGCACGGCCGGTGGTCGCGTAGAGCCCGAACAGCCCGCCTTCCTCGCCCTCCGGCGCCAGCCGCGCCAGGTAAGCCCGGGACGCGGACTGGGCCGGGCCGACGAAGAGGCACAGCAGCAGCCCGAAGACCCAGAAGGTCAGCGTCCCGTCGAAGGCGAAGCCGAACAGCACATGCTGGTCCGGACCCAGGGCCAGCAGGGCGCCGCCGGTGGCCAGCAGGCCGGCCAGGGCGCCGATGATCACCGCCTTGGGCCCGGCCCGGTCGTCGAGGAAGCCGCCGGCGACGGCACCGGCGGCGGCGACGATATTGCCCGCGATGGCGAAGAAGATCACCTCCGTCAGGGTGAAGCCGAAGGTGCCGGCCGCGATGACGCCGCCGAAGGTGAAGACAGCGGCCAGGCCGTCGCGGAAAACGGCGCTGGAGAGCAGGAAATAGATGGTGTGCGGGTCCGTGCGGTACAGCGCCTTGATCCTGCGCGCCAGCCCGGCGTAGGAGGCGGGGATTCCGGCCGGTGCCCTGCCCGGCCGGCGCGGGACCTCCGGCACGGCGAACAGCACCGGCAGGGCGAAGACCAGGAACCACAGCGCCGAGAAGACCGCCACCAGCCGGATGTTCAGCCCGTCGGCGCGCGTCGCGCCGAACCAGCCGGCCTCCGGCAGCACGAAACCGGCCAGCACCAGCGCCAGCGCGGCAATGCCGCCGACATAGCCCATCGCCCAGCCAAAGCCGCTGATCCTGCCGATGCTGGCCGGAGTGGAGATCTGGGCGAGCATGGCGTTGTAGTTGACGTTGGCGAATTCGTAGAACACGTTGGCCAGCGCAATCAGGCCCACGCCCAGGAGCAGGTACTCCGGGGCCGGCCGGACGAAGAAGCACAGGGCGGTCAGCGCCGCCACCGCCGCGGTGTTGATCCCGAGGAAGAGCCGGCGCCGGCCGCCGGCATCCGAGCGCTGACCGGTCACCGGGGCCAGCAGGGCAATGGCGGCCCCGGAGACGGCCAGCCCGTAGCCGAGCACGGCCGAGGCATGGTCCTTGCCGCCGAAGGCGTCTCCGGTGAGGTACACGGTGAAGACGAAGGTGGTCATCACGGCGTTGAAGGCGGCCGAGCCCCAGTCCCAGGAGGCCCAGGCCAACACGCGCAGCGCGGCTGCGGCGCGCCCGGAGCGGGTGCCGTCCGGCGGGGCGGGGCGGTCTGCGGTGTGGCTCATACCGTGATGCTATCGGCCTGCGGGCCGGATGGAACGCGGGGCGGACCGGCGGCGGAATCAGCGCGGATTCCCGGAGCGGGCGCGCCACGGACCGGTCCGCACGTATGCCTTTGGTAGCATGGATGTGGGCTGCCCTCCTGCTTTGCCAGTGTTCCCGTGTCCCCGACAAGCCCAGAAGGTTGCTCCGGAGAAATCGTGCTGATTGTGCTCACCCTTCTCTTTGTGGTGGCCTTGGCAGCGCCCATGATCTTCCGGAAGCTGGGACGTTCCACCTTCTACCTCCTGGCGGCGGTGCCGGCCGGCGGGTTCGTCTGGCTGCTGGCCACCTTCGGCCGGTACACCGGTACGGACCAGCATGCCCTCGGCGGCGGCCCGAACGCCCCGCCGGCCGAAGTCCTGGCTTGGATTCCCCAGCTACGGCTGGAACTGGCCTTCCGGATGGACACGCTCTCGGCGGTGCTTTCGCTGCTGATCCTGGGTGTCGGCGCGCTGGTGCTGTTCTACTGCGCCCGCTATTTCAAAGCCGACGATGTGCACGTCGGACCCTTCGGAGCGCAGCTGCTGGCCTTTGCCGGGGCGATGTTCGGCCTGGTCATCACCGATGACCTGATCATGCTCTACGTCTTCTGGGAACTGACCACCATCCTGTCCTACCTGCTGATCGGCTTCGCCCGGCAGCGCCTGGCCGCCCGCCGCTCGGCCCTGATGGCCCTGATGGTCACCACCTTCGGCGGCCTGGCCATGCTGGTGGGCCTGATCCTGCTCGGCCAGACCGCGGGCACGTACCGGATCTCGGAACTGCTCAACCGGGCCCCGGACCTGCTGGCGCATGGAACCGTCGTCGACGTAGCCATCCTGCTGATCCTGGCCGGGGCGATCAGCAAGTCGGCACTGGTGCCCTTCCACTTCTGGCTGCCGGCGGCGATGGCCGCGCCCACCCCGGTCAGTGCCTACCTGCACGCCGCCGCCATGGTCAAGGCCGGCATCTATCTCGTTGCCCGGTTCGCCCCGGGCCTCGCCGGGACCGGGCACTGGGACGCCGTCGTGACCGTGCTCGGCCTGCTGACCATGCTGGTGGGCGGCTGGCAGGCCCTGCGGCAGTTCGACCTCAAACTGATCCTGGCCTACGGGACCGTCAGCCAGCTGGGCTTCCTGACGCTGGTGGTGGGCCAGGGCTACCGGGAGGCTGCCCTGGCCGGGCTGGGCCTGCTGCTGGCGCACGGGCTGTTCAAGGCGACGCTGTTCCTGGTAGTCGGCATTATCGACCACCAGTCCGGTACCCGCGACATCCGCCTGCTTTCCGGGATCCACCGGGCGGCGCCGAAGCTGTTTGCGGTGGCCCTGGTCGGGGCGGCGTCCATGGCCGGCGTGCCGCCGTTGCTGGGCTTCGTGGCGAAGGAGTCCGTGTATGAGGCCTTCTTCCACCGGGCGGAGCACGGCGGCTGGACGGACTGGGCGGTGCTCGCCGGCGTGGTGGCCGGATCCATGCTCACCTTCGCCTACAGCGCCCGCTTTGTCTGGGGCGGCTTCGCCACCAAGCCGGGAGCCGAGGCGACGGCGTTCAAGCCGGTTTCCCGCGCCTTCCTGGCCTCGCCGGCGCTGCTGGCCGCCGCCACGGTCCTCTTCGGCCTCTGGCCGGTGCCGGTGGACGCCGCGGTGCAGCCGTACACCTCGCTCTTCGCCGGCGACGGCGGCAGCCGCCTTGCGCTCTGGCACGGGCTGACGCCCGCGCTGGGCCTGACGGTGCTCACGCTCGCCGTCGGCCTGCTGCTGTTCCGGCTGCGGCGGCAGGTGGAACGGTTCCAGGACGGCACTGTCCAGTTCCTCGACGCCGAACGGATCTACCGCGGCGTCGTGGGCGCGTTGGACGAGGCCGCCATCTGGGTGACCGGGCGCACCCAGCGCGGTTCGCTGATCTTCTACCTGTTCGTGATCCTGTCCGTCGCCGTTGCCACCCCCGTCGGTGCCCTGCTGCTGTTCGGTGCGCCGTGGCCGGCCCGCTGGGTATGGTTCGACTCCCCGGTGCAGGCCATCATCGGTCTGGCCATCATCGCGGGGGCCCTGGCCGCCATCCAAGCCAACAAGCGCTTCCTGGCCGTGCTGATGGTCTCCGTCACCGGCTACGGCATCGCCCTGCTCTTCGCCCTGCAGGGCGCGCCGGACCTGGCCCTGACCCAGATGCTGGTGGAGACCATTGTGCTGGTGGCCATCGTGCTGGCGCTGCGTTCGCTGCCGGCCCGGCTGTGGCTGCGGGCCCCCGGCGGCTACAAACTGCTGCGCGCCGGGCTGGGCGTGGCGTTCGGGCTGGCCATGATGGCGCTGGCGGCGGTGGCGATGGCCTCCCGCACGGCCGCACCGATCTCGCTGGCCTTCCCGGAAATGGCCTACGAGGGCGGCGGCGGGGCGAATATCGTCAACGTCACCCTGGTGGACCTGCGGGCGTGGGATACCTTCGGCGAAATCTCCGTGCTGGCCCTGGCGGCCACCGGCGTGGCCAGCCTGATCTTCGTCCGCGGCCGCGGGGACAAGCGGCCGCGGGCCGAGACCGTGGCCACCGGCTCGGTGGACCGCATGACCGAAATGGACGAGCAGGGGCACCGGAGCGCCGCGGTGCTGACCGCCCGCCGCTTCGCCACGGCCGCCCGCGACCCGTGGCTCGTCGCCGGGCGCACGCTGGCGCCGGAACGGCGCTCGATCATCCTCGAAGTGGTCACCCGGCTGCTGTTCCACTCGGTGATGGTCTTCTCCGTGTACCTGCTGCTGGCCGGGCACAACCTGCCCGGCGGCGGCTTCGCCGGCGGCCTGCTGGCCGGACTGGCCCTGGCCGTCAGGTACCTGGCCGGCGGGCGGGTGGAGCTGGCCGAGGCCACCCCGGTCAGCGCCGGCGTGCTGCTGGCCGCGGGGCTGGGCACCGCGTCGCTGACCGCCATCGCGCCGCTGTTCTTCGGCGGCGAGGTCTTCCAAAGCGCGATTATCCATTTCAGCCTGCCGGTGTTCGGCGACCACAAGTTCGTCACCTCGACCATTTTCGACGTCGGCGTGTACCTGGTGGTGGTGGGCCTGGTCCTGGACGTGCTGCGCAGCTTCGGCTCGGAAATCGACGAGCGCAGCGAAGGCCGGCCGTCCCATCCGCCGTCCTACCCGGAGCGCGGCATTCCCCATGAGGCGCCGGAAGAGATCGAGGAAGGAGTGGCCCGGTGACCGTGAACATTACGCTGCTGGCGGTCATGGGAGCGCTCTTCGCCGTCGGCGTCTACCTGATCCTGGAACGGAGCCTGACGCGGGTGATGCTCGGGCTCATGCTGCTCACCAACGGCGCCAATATCCTGGTCCTGAGCACCGGCGGGGCCGCCGGGCTGGCACCGCTGTTCAATAAGGACATCCGGCCGGAGGCCTACAACGACCCGCTGCCCCAGGCGCTGATCCTGACTTCCATCGTCATTTCGTTCGCGGTGACGGCTTTCATGCTCGGGATCATCTACCGTTCCTGGGTGCTGGGCCGGCAGGACGAGGTCCAGGACGACATCGAAGACCGCCGCGTGGCCAACCAGCCCAGCTTCGATGCCGAGGACGACGCGGAAATGCCCGCCGAAACCACCGAATTCATCCGCGCCGAGGCCGAGGAGGCCCCCGGCACACTACGCGCGAAGGGGGAAGAATGAACGCGGCATCCGTTGCACCCCTCGCCGTCGTCCTGCCGTTTATCGGCGCGGCGCTGGCCTTCCTGTTCATCAGGCAGCCAAAGGCCCAGCGCATGGTGACCATTTCCACGCTCGCGCTCACGCTGTGCCTGGAGGTCTTCCTGCTCTACTCGGCGTGGACGCAGGGAGCGCAGGCGGTCACCCTGGGCGGCTGGCTGCCGCCGTTCGGCATCAGCATGGTGGTGGATGAGTTCTCCTCGCTGCTGCTGGTGGTCTCGACCACCGTCAGCCTGTCGGTGCTGGTCTACGCGGCCGGGCAGGGCATGGCCGGCGGCGACGAGGCCGGGCCGGTCTCGATCTTCCACCCCACGTACATGATCCTGGTCGCCGGGGTCTCCAACGCCTTCCTGACCGGGGACCTGTTCAACCTCTACGTGGGCTTCGAAATCCTGCTCACGGCCAGCTACGTGCTCATGACCCTCGGCGGGACCGGCCCGCGGGTGCGCGCCGGCGTTACCTACGTGGTGGTCAGCGTGATTTCCTCCCTGCTGTTCCTGGTCTCCATTGCCATGATCTACGCGGCCACCGGCACCATCAACATGGCAGACCTGGCCCTGCGGCTGGATGCGCTGGATCCGGGCACCAACATGATGCTGCACCTGATGCTGGTGGTCGCCTTCGGCATCAAGGCGGCCATGTTCCCGCTCTCCTTCTGGCTGCCTGACTCCTACCCCACCGCGCCGGCCCCGGTCACCGCGGTGTTCGCCGGCCTGTTGACCAAGGTGGGCGTGTACGCGCTGGTGCGCACCGAGACCCTGCTGTTCCCCGGGGACAGGATCAACACCTTCCTGATGGTCACGGCCCTGCTGACCATGATCGTGGGCATCCTGGGCGCGATTGCCCAGATCGACATCAAGCGCATGCTCTCGTTCACGCTGGTCAGCCACATCGGCTACATGGTCTTCGGCCTGGCGATGTCCTCGCGGCTGGGCCTGGCCTCGGCGGTCTACTACGTGGCGCACCACATCACCGTGCAGACCAGCCTGTTCCTGGTCGCCGGGCTGATCGACCGCCGCGGCGGGACCACGAACATGGACCGGCTCGGCGGCCTGGCCAGGCTCTCGCCGCTGCTGGCCGCGCTCTTCTTCATCCCGGCCATGAACCTGGCCGGCATCCCGCCGTTTTCCGGGTTCCTGGGCAAGCTCGGGCTGCTCCAGGCCGGGGTGGACCTGGGTACGCCGGTGGCGTACCTGCTGGTGGCCGGCGGCGTGGCCACCTCGCTGCTGACCCTGCTGGCCATGGCGCGGGTGTGGAACCGTGCCTTCTGGCGCACCCCCGAGGACGCCGAGCACCCCGATCCGGTCCTGGTCGCGACGGCGCCGGACGGCTCGGCAATGCGCACGTCGCGGCTGGTCACGGACCAGCCGGTGGGGCGCTTCTCCGGCCGGGGCGTGATCGATCTGCTGCCACGGACGATGGTCGGCTCGACCCTGGCCCTGGTGGTTGTGGGCGTCGCGCTCACGGTGTTCGCCGGGCCGCTGTTTCAGCTCAGCGACCAGGCGGCCGGGAGCATGCTCGAGCGCACGCCCTACATCGACGCCGTGCTCGGCCCGGGGGCCGGTGCCGGTGCGGGCGACGCCGTCGGAGAGGGGGCCGGACCGTGAGGCGGGCACCCCGGCGGCCCCGGATTCCGTTCCTGACCGAGCTGCCGCTGCTGGTGTGGCTGGTGCTGCTCTGGGGCGCGCTCTGGCAGGACTTCAGCGCCGGCAACCTGCTGTTCGGCGCCATCATCTCGGTGGTGGTGGTGAACCTGTTCTACCTGCCTCCGGTGGAGCTGGGCGGGCGGCTGAATATCCTCGCCGGCGCCGTGTTCCTGCTGACGTTCGTCTACCACGTGGCGGTGGCCAGCTTCCAGGTGCTCTGGCTGGCAGTGGTTACCGGCCCGCGGATCCGCAATGCGGTGCTGGCGGTCAAGCTGCGCACCCGCTCGGACCTGATCCTCACCGCCACGGGGCACGCGATCTCGCTGATTCCGGGCAGCCTGGTGGTGGAAGTGGACCGTTCCGGCTCCACCCTCTATCTGCACTGCCTGAACATTTCCGGGCCGCAGGAGGCGGAGGCCTTCCGCGCCCAGGTGCTCCGGATCGAAGCCGGGCTGATCCGAGCCTTCGGAACCAAGGAGGAACTGGCACTGGTACGAGCGGAATACGGCAGTGGACGAACCGTGGAACAAATGGCGCAGGGGAGGAGAGGCCGTGAATGAAGGCTTGATGGGCGCGGTTCTGGTAATTGTCGCCGCCTTGTTGTCGGTTTCCGCGGCCGCGGCAATCGTGCGCACCATCCGGGGTCCGTCCCTGCTGGACCGGGTCCTGGCCATCGACGTGCTGCTCTCCGTGGTCTCGGCGGCGCTGATGGTGGACATGGCCGTCAACGGCCATCAGGAGAACCTGATCCTGGTGGCCGTGATCTGCCTGGTCGGGTTCATCGGCTCGGTGACGGTGGCCCGGTTCGTGATCGACAGGCGGGCCCATGAGCACTGACCTGGTACTGGACATTGCCTCCGCGGCCTGCCTGGTGGTTGGGGCGCTGATGTCCCTGGCGGCGGCCATCGGCCTGCTCCGCTTCCCCGACCTGCTTTCGCGCATGCATGCGGCCACCAAGCCGCAGGTGTTCGGGCTGCTGCTGCTGCTGGCCGGGCTGGGCCTGCAGCTGCGCAGCTGGGCCGCGGTGCCGGTGCTGGTCCTGGCCTGGCTCTTCCAGCTGCTCACGGTCCCCGTGTCCGCTCACATGGTGGGCCGGGCCGGCTACCGCACCAAGCACCTGCGCAAGGAAACCCTCACCGAGGACGATCTGGACGCCGTGGTGCAGCATGCCGCGGCCGAAGAACTGCTCGGCACCGAAGAGGGCGCGGACCGGCAGTAGCCGGCGGTGCTCCCCGGGGCCGGCGCACGGGCGCCGGGGAACACTTCGGCCTCAGACCAGGCTCCGGGTCTTCGTGTAGCGGGCAATGGCGCGCTGCGTGCCCCGCTGGGACAACACCCGAATGACGGTGCTCACGGCGCCGGACACCAGCGCGAAGACCAGCGTGGAGCGAAGGCTGTTTTCCAAGTCGTCGTCGTGCTTGGGCGAATCCTTGCCGGTGACCTTCTTCCAGACCATGTCGATGATCTTGCTGGCGAGCAGGCCGCTGCCGATGCTGACTCCGGTCCCCATGAGCTTGAAAAGTACGTTCACTGCAACTCCGTTCCTCGGCGTCCACCACATCTGCCACCAGCCTAAGGCTCCGAGGGCCCCGCCGCGAGCTTGCGGGCGGAGGGAATCGACCGAAGCACGGCGCCTCGCCTGCGGCCGGGCGCCACGCCGCCGGTTCCGGTACCGCAGTGTAGACTGGATCACGCTGGCAACAGCACATCAAACGACAGGGGAGCGTCCGTTCCCACGGCCCGCGGGCCGGGCGGGACGGGACGCTGAGAGTGCGGACTACCGCAGACCCTCGAACCTGCTCCGGCTAGTACCGGCGAAGGGAGTCGAGTTCTCAGAGTGTCCGGAAGGCGCGGCCGTGCCGCTGCCCCGGGAGCACTTTCCCCTCCTGTACCTCGGGAGGACACATGACTGACATTTCCGCCAAGGCGGCCAAGACCAAATACACCTGGCGTGTGGTGGACATTGTGGTGGCGGCACTGATTGCCGTCGCCGGCGGCGTGATCTTCTGGGCCTGGTCCCAGGGCGCCAACCTCATTTCAACACCGCTGAACGCCGTCTACCCGCCGCTGACCGGCTTGTATGCCGGCGGCTGGATGATTCCCGCGGTGCTGGGCATGCTCATTATCCGCAAGCCGGGCGCCGCCCTGTTCTGCGAAACGGTGGCCGCGACGGGGGAGCTCATCATGGGCTCCCAGTACGGCACCACCGTGCTGATCTCCGGTGTTCTGCAGGGCCTCGGTGCCGAACTCGTGTTTGCCGCGCTGGTGTACCGGAAGTTCAACCTGCCGGCATCACTGCTGGCCGGAGCGGGGGCGGGCCTGTTCTGCGGCCTGAACGATTCCTTCGCGCCGTGGGGCTGGAACATCGCCTACGAAGCCGGCGACAAGCTCGCCTATATCGTGTTCACCGCCGTCTCCGGTGCCGTCCTCGCCGGTGCCCTCTCCTGGCTTGCCACCCGGGGCCTGGCGAGGACCGGCGTACTCGCGTCCTTCGCCTCCCGCAAGGCCGCCACGGAGCCGGTCCTTTCCTGATGTCCGCCCACGACGACGGCGCCGTGGTGCGGCCGGCTGCCATTTCCGCCCGGGGCTGGGGCTGGCGGCACGCCGGCCGTCCCGCGCCCGCGATCCACGGCCTGGACCTGGAAATCCAGGCGGGGGAGCGCGTGCTGCTGCTGGGCGCCTCCGGATCGGGCAAGTCGACGTTCCTGCACGCCCTGGCGGGCGTGCTCGGCGATGACAACGACGACGCCGACGAGGCCGGCGCGCTGCTGCTCGACGGTGCCGCGCCCCGCAGCCAGCGGGGGCGGGCCGGTTTGATGCAGCAGGATCCGGAAACGCAGGTGGTCCTCTCCCGCCTGGGCGACGACGTCGCTTTCGGCGCGGAAAACCTGGCCGTGCCGCGCGGGCAGATCTGGCCGCGGGTCCAGGAAGCGCTCGAGGATGTCGGGCTGGGAGGGTTCGCGCTGGACCACCCGACCTCGGCCTTGTCCGGCGGACAGAAGCAGCGCCTGGCGCTGGCCGGGATCCTGGCCATGCGCCCGGGCCTGATCCTGCTGGATGAGCCTACCGCGAACCTGGACCCGGCCGGGGTGCTTGAGGTGCGCGACGCTGTCGGCCGCTGCCTGGACAAGACCGGTGCCACCCTGGTTGTGGTCGAGCATCGCGTGGCCGTCTGGCAGGACCTCGTGGACCGGATCGTGGTGCTGCAGCCGGGCACCTCGGCCTCCGGAGCGCGGCAGCCCGCGGTGTTCCTGGACGGTCCGCCGGAGCAGGTGCTGGCCCAGGCCCGCCAGCTGCTGGCCGCCGCGGGCGTGTGGGTGCCCGGCCATGTCCCCGCTACCCGCGCCCGGACCGGCGCCGGCGGCGGCCTCCTGCTGACCGCCGAAGAGCTGGCCGTTTCCCGGGAGCGGGCGCGCCGCGGGCGCAGTGCCACCGTGCAGTCCGGCATTAATGCCGGGGTCCGGGCCGGCGAGGCACTGACGATCACCGGACCCAACGGGGCCGGCAAATCCACCGTCGCGCTGACCCTTGCCGGGCTGCTGGCACCGGTGGCGGGCACGGTTACGGCCGCCGCCGGCCTGAGCGCCGGCGCGGGAAGCAACCCCTGGAAGTGGAAGGCCGAGCAGCTGATCGCCCGCATCGGCACCGTCTTCCAGGAGCCGGAGCACCAGTTCGTCACCGGCCGGGTGCTGGACGAACTCATGTTCGGCCCCCGGCACCTGGGCCACGGTGCCGAGCGGGTGGACGAGCTGCTGGAACGGCTGCGCCTGGGCCACCTGGCGGACGCGAACCCCTACACCCTGTCCGGCGGCGAGAAGCGGCGGCTCTCGGTGGCCACCGTGCTGGCGGCGCATCCGCAGGTGCTGGTGCTGGACGAGCCGACCTTCGGCCAGGACGCGAACACCTGGGCGGAACTGGCCTCGTTCCTGTCCGAACTGCTCGACGCCGGCACCGCCGTGGTCTCGGTGACCCACGACGAGGAATTCAGCGCCGTCCTGGGCGGCGCCGAACTGCGGCTGGGCTCTGCCCGGATGCAGGCAGGTGCCGTATGAGGCAGGCCCTGACCCTGCACGGCAACAAGGCGCTGCTGACCCGGGCCAACCCGCTCGCGAAGTTCGCCGCCGTCGTCTTCATCACGGCCGTGCTGGCCCTGTCCATCGACTGGGTGTCGGCCTCGACGGCGCTGCTCGGCGAGCTGGCGCTCTTCCCGCTGGCCGGCCTGACCCTGCGCCTGCTGTGGCAGCGCGGCTGGCCGCTCATCCTGGCCGCCGCCCTCGGCGGCTGGAGCACCGCGATCCTTTCGGCCGACAGCGGCGCGGTGCTGCTCGACGCCGGAATCTGGTCGATCAGCGAAGGCTCCCTGCAGTTGGGGCTTGGGTTCATGCTGCGCGGCCTGGCGATCGCCCTGCCTGCGATCCTGCTGATGAGCTGCACCGATCCCACGGACCTGGCCGACGCCCTGGCCCAGAAGGCCAGGCTGCCGCACCGCTTTGTCCTGGGCACCCTGGCCGCGATGCGGCTGGTGGGGCTCATGGCCGAGGAATGGCAGACCATCGGCATGGCACGGCGGGCGCGCGGCGTCGGCTCCCACGGGAACCCGCTGCAGCGGCTGGGCGCGCTCCTGGGGCAGAGCTTCGGGCTGCTGGTTCAGGCGATCCGGCGGGCATCCCGGCTTGCGGTGACCATGGAGGCCCGCGGCTTCGGCGGGGCCGAACGCAGCTGGGCCCGGGAGTCCAGGTTCGGCCGGATCGATGTCTGGGTGGTGCTCGGCGGGGCACTGATCGCCGCCGCCGCGCTGGCTGCCGCGCTGGGCGCCGGAACCTGGAACCTCGTGTTCGCCTAGGGCGGGGCGCGGGGAGCCGCTGAACGCCCTAGGCGCGGCTGCCTTTGACCAGCAGCCCGGTGAGTTCCTCGGTCAGCTCGCGCGAGACCGGAATCTCCTTGCCGTCGATGCTGCGCACCGGAGCCATCAGCCGAATGCTGGAGACCAGCCACACGCCGTCGGCCTCGAACAGGTCGTGCGGCTCCAGCGGACCGTAGCCGAGCTGCCAGCCGGCCTCGGCCGCGGTCTTGAACAGCGCGCCCTGGGATGTGCCGGGCAGGATGCCGCTTTCCAGCAGCGGTGTGGTGAGGGTCTTTACGCCGTTCCGCACGGTGGCGATCAGCACGGTGGAGGTAGGGCCCTCCAGCACCCGCCCGTCGCTGGAGGTGAAAATGACATCGTCGGCGTCCTGCTTCTTCGCGTACCGCAGCGCCGCCATGTTGACCGCGTAGGAGAGGGTCTTGGCGCCCAGCAGCAGCCACGGTGCCCGCTCGGCCACGGAACTGTCGTAGCCGCGGTCCAGCAGCAGCACGTCGATGCCGGACTCGCGCTGTTCCCGGCTCGAGGTTCCCGGCAGGCCGGCCTGGACCCAGGCGGTGGGGGAGCCGGCGCCTTCGACGCCGCGGGTCACCAGCAGCTTGACCGCCAGCTCGTCCGCCGGCGGATGCTCCGCGATGGCGGTGGCGATAGCCTTTTCCCAGGCTGCAGCGGGCGGGATCACCAGGTCCATGGCCTCGGCCGACACGGCCAGCCGGTCCAGGTGGGCCGTGAGCTTGCGCGGTGTTCCGTCCACGACGAGCAGGGTTTCGAAGATGCCGTCCCCGCGGGTGACCCCCTGGTCGGTGGCCATCAGCTGGGGCTTGGAGGCGTCGGCCACGCGGCCGTTCTCATGGGCGGGATCCAGGAACACCAAAACTGTCATGGGTCTAAGCGTAGCGGCAGGAACCGCGCCCGAGCCTGCGAGGGCGGGGAGCCGCGAAGCGTTGGCCACCTCCCGCCGCGAGCGGAGCGGGTGATGGGAGGTGGCCAGGTGTTAGTTCGCTGTAAGCTGCCGATATTCTAGGGGATGACGCCGGGGGCCGGCGGGATGGGGGACTAGCCGGACGTGTTGTGGCCGCTGACGGGGTGGGGCGCATTCCCCAATTGGGTGCTGGTCGTCTTCACCGTGCTCGACATGGTCATCCGTCTGGCGGCCTTGGGCATTGTGCCCGGCAACCGCCGTCCCACCACCGCCATGGCGTGGCTGCTGGCGATCTTCCTCATTCCGCTGGTGGGCCTGCCGCTGTTCTTGATGTTTGGCAGCTACAGGCTCTCCGGGCGCAGGTTCCGGCAGCAGGCCGAAGTCAACCAGGAAGTCTGGGAAGCCACGCAGGAGCTGAAGGAGCCGCGCAGCGAGATGGAAGCGCCCACCTGGGTGCATTCGGCGGCCGAACTCAACCGCACCCTGGGCGCCCTTCCGATGCTGGACGGCAACAGCGTGGAACTGCTTCCCGGCTACACCGAGTCGATCAAGGCGATGACCGAGGCCGTCCGCGGGGCGAGGGAATACGTCAATGTCGAGTTCTACATCATGGCCAAGGACGAGGTTACCGGCGAGCTGTTCGAAGCGCTGCAGGAGGCCGCCGCCCGCGGCGTCACCGTGCGCCTGCTCTTCGACCACATCGGCACGCTTCGGGTGGCCGGCTACCGGAAATTCCTGCGCTGGCTCAAGGGCAGCGGGATCGAGTGGCGCCGCATGCTGCCCATCCTGCCGGTCCACGGCCAGTGGCGCCGGATCGACCTGCGCAACCACCGCAAGATCCTCGTGGTGGACGGGCATGTGGCCTTCACCGGATCGCAGAACCTGATTGAGCCCGGCTACCTGCGTCCCTCCAGCCGCCGGTCCGGCCGCGGCTGGGTGGAACTGATGGCGCGCCTGGAAGGCCCCATTGTCACTGCCCTGAACGTCGTCTTCGCCACGGACTGGTACAGCGAGACCGACGAACTGCTCCGGCAGGAGCTGTTCACCCCGGCGACGGTGACGGAGTCCGGGCCGATGACCTGCCAGGTGGTCCCCAGCGGCCCCGGCTTCCAGGCGGAGAACAACCTGCGCCTGTTCAACACGCTCATCTACTCGGCCGTGAAGCGGCTCTCCATCTGCAGCCCGTACTTCGTGCCGGACGATTCGCTGCTCTACGCCATTACGACGGCGGCGCAGCGCGGCGTGGACGTGGAACTGTTCGTTTCCGAGCAGGGGGACCAGTTCCTGGTCCACCATGCCCAGCGCTCCTATTACCAGGCGCTGCTGCAGGCGGGGGTGCGGATCCATCTGTATCCGAAACCCATGGTGCTGCATGCCAAGTTCTTTACGGTCGATGACAAGGTGGCCGTGCTGGGCTCGAGCAACCTGGACATGCGCTCCTTTTCGCTGAACCTTGAGGTGTCCCTGATGATGCTCGGCGACGACATCGTGCCGAAGCTGCTCGATATCGCCGACAGCTACCGCGAGGTTTCACGCGAACTGACCCTGGACGAATGGGTGCGGCGCCCGCGCGCAGAGCGCTATGTCGACAATGTCTGCCGGCTCACCGCCACCCTTCAATGATCGTCCGCCCGATCGGCCCGGCCAAGGCGCCGATCCCGGCGAGCCTCGGTGCCGCGGCGCCTCCGGCTCAGTCCGGGAATACCGCACCCAGGGCCGAGAGCACCCCGAACGCCTTGGCCCGGACCTCGTCCCATTCGTCCTCGGGCACCGAATCCGCCGTGATCGCCCCGCCGACACCAAGGCTGAGTCGGTCCCCGTCCACCACCAGGGTGCGGATCACCACCGACAGGTCGGCGGCCCCGTTGGGCGAAAAATAGCCGATCGCCCCGGAATAGACCCCGCGGGGGCCCGACTCGAGCTCGTCGAGGATATCCATGGTGCTGATCTTGGGTGCTCCGGTCATCGATCCGGCCGGGAACGCCGCCAGCACCGCCTCGGCCCGCACCGCCTCCGGGGCGAGCTGCGCGTCGATGGTGGAGACCATCTGGTGCACCGTGGCATAGCTTTCCACCGCGCAGAGCCGGCTGACCCGCAGCGACCCGGGGACGGCGAAGTGGCTCAGGTCGTTGCGCAGCAGGTCCACGATCATGATGTTCTCGGCGCGGTCCTTGCTGCTGGCGAGCAGGTCCTCGCGCAGCGCCGCATCCGTGGCGGCATCGGGACCGCGGCGCCGGGTGCCCTTGATCGGTTCCGCCCGCAGCGCCCCGCCGGCGCTGATCTGCAGGAACCGTTCCGGCGAGGTGCTGGCCACGGTCAGCCCGCCGAGGCGCAGGTAGCTGGCGAACGGGGCCGGGTTGCTGCGCCGCAGTGCGGCGTAGGCGGCCAGCGGATCCAGCGGCTCCGGCAGGCGGGCCTCCAGGGCGGTGGTCAGGCAGACCTCGTAGGAGTTGCCCTCGCGGATTTCCGCCTGGGCCTGGCGGACCTTGGCCAGGTACTCCTCCCGGCTGTCGCGGACGCTGAACTGCAGCCGGGGAAACGGCGTGCCCGAACCGGTGCCGCCGGCAGCTGCCGGGCCGGCGGCTGCGCCGACGGCGGCCCGG
>NZ_JBHTML010000032.1:0-28339 GCF_042679445.1 Arthrobacter sp. GCM10027362 | reverse complement strand
CGCCACCACCGCCACCCCGGCCCAGAGACAGCCGGCATTGGCCACCACGCCGGCGGCCCCCGCGGCCTGAAGCCACAGCCCTCCGGCTTCCGCCACCCGGTCGGCAAGGTACCCGACGGGGGCCGCCGCCGCGTTGGCGGCGGATGAGGCGGCCCCCACCCCCGCCCCGACGGCAAGGCCGGCGGTGATTTTTTCCGGAAGCTTCACCGGGCAAGCATAGGGACCGGTACCGACAGCCAGGCTACGGCCGGGCGGGCTCCCGCAGCGGCTGGAGACGGCTGACCCTCCTGAAGGCATCCGGGCACGAGCCGGCGCAGCAGCCGGTCCCCGGCCACGGCCCGCGCCCGGCTGAGCTCGAAACCCGCGAGCCGGGCAGCCCGATCCCCGCGGATTCACCAGCGACGGCTTCGCCTACGAGCCGGACCCGTTGCCTTCCGGCGGCAGGCTGGCATCGACCGGAAAGGTCATGAACGCGGGCGTCTCATACGGATGCGCGGACAGTGCGGCACCGACGACGGCATTGCGCCGGGAGCGCGGGTAAATCGCCTCAATCCGGGTTTCGGGCACCTCCTCGGGGGAATTGACGACGCCGATGGCCGGGTTTGCGCCGGGCAGCGGGGTGAAGCGGCCGGTGCCTTCGAGGCTGAACGAGCAGTGCGAGTAGTTGCCCACCCTGCCTGCCCCGGCGTCGCCAATGGCCTGGCGGACAGCGTGCGCAGCTTCGGTCGGGACGTAGATGACCAGGCAATCCATGGGCTCCATGCCAGAAAGTGTGCCATGAAGGAGGGGAGGTACGGCTGCCGGGCCCTGTCCGGGGCGATGTCCATCACCCGATTTGCTGCCCGGCGAGGTTAGGGTATGCCAGCATCTGCTCCTGTCGGGGTGTGCCTCGCTTCGACGCAGCTTCCCCTTCCAACCGGCGCCGGGGCACATAGGATCCGCAGAAGCGGGCGGCAGCAGAAGCAGGCCCGTCCCGCAGGTACGGGAGACCACGGCCGGGACGGAAACCGCGTGACCAACGCGGCGGACGTGCACCTGGACGCGCTGGTGCACGGCCGGCGTTTTGATCCCGCCTGCCCCCGGATGCGTCCAGGAGACCTATGACTTGCTGGCCGGAGCCTGTGCGGTCGTGGCCAAGAGCAGCGCGCCGGCCGGGCGCATGTAGAGGTCGGCCGCCTCGGCCCAAGCACAAGCGGAGAGACAGCCAACGTCCAACATGCGTGGGCATGGAGCTGGGCGCTGTGGAGGCGCCGCCGGCCGGCGCAGGATAAGACGCTGACACGGGCGGCTTTGAGCCGGCGAGGGTACCGGCGATCCGCAGCCAGCGATGGAGGAACCGGCCGGCAGGCCAGCGCTCAGCCGGATGGCACAGGCAACGGCAGTTCCTTCACCGGCACCCGGAGCCGCCATGACGTGGCGTCCTCGTAAGCACGGGCGACGGCCAGTACCGTAACGTCGGCGAACTCCCGTCCCATCACGTGCATTCCCACGGGCTGGCCGCTGGCGAAACCGCATGGCACGCTCGCCGCCGGCATCCCCGTCAGATTTGCCGCGGCAAGCATTTTCAGGGCGCCGGCGAGCGAGTCCTGCGACGCGTCTCCGGTCAGCTCCTGGGACATCTCTGACGCTATCGGGGCGATGGCCGGAAGAGTGGGCGAAATCAGGACATCGACGCGCAGGTTGTCCATCATGCCGGAGAGGAACTGCCGCAGGTGGCCGCGCATCTCCCGGGCCAGGCGGATGTCGTCGGCGGAGACCAGCGCACCCGTCTCGACCATGATCCTGGTGCCCTGAAGGTACGCCTGCGGGTCACGGCGCAGTCGTGTGCCATGGTGGCCGGCGGCTTCCGACAGGGAGATGGCAAGGCTGGCGGGAAGGGCCATGGCCAGCTCCGGAACCGCTACGTCAAGGACCTCCGCTCCGAGATCGCGCAGGACGGTGAGTGCCCCTTCCAGGACGGAGCGGACTTCCTGCGCCACGCCCCACTGCGACCAGCCAGCGCGGTCCACGGCAATCCGGACCGGCCGGTCAAGCCGGTGGATTCGTCCCGACAGCGGTCCGCCGGTCCGCCCGAGCGCGCCCTCGTTCAGCATCCCGTCGAACAGTGCGGCACAGTCGGCGACGCTGCGGGCAATGGGTCCGATGTGATCCAGGGTGTGGCTGATGTTCAGGACTCCCGAGCCATCGACCAGCCCGGTTGTCGGCTTGAGTCCGACGAGTCCGTTGACGGCCGCCGGATTCCGCACAGATCCTCCGGTGTCCGTACCGAGGGTGCCGGGTGCGCTCCCCACCGCGACGGCGACTCCGGAGCCTACGCTGGATCCCCCGGCGTACCGCCCCGGGTCCCAGGGGTTGCGCGTGGGCGGGGTGCCTTGGCCGAAGGCGAACTCGTACGTCACCGTTTTGCCCAGGATGACCGCGCCATTGCGGCGAAGGCTGCGGACGGCGCCGGCGTCGGAGGTTGCGACGTTCCCCCGCAGCGCGGCAGACCCCCCTTCGGTCGGCATGCCGCGGACGTCGATGACGTCCTTGACGCCGACCGGGATGCCATGGAGGGGACCGGGGGTTTCGCCGCTGCTTGTCTGCGCGTCAGCGGCTCTGGCTGCAGTTCTGGCCCCGTCTTCATCGACATGGGCCCAGGCCCGGGCGTACCCCTCGGTGCTGCGGAGGCGGCCGAGTACGGAGTCCAGCAGTTCGACGGCGCCCAGCCGGCGTGCCCGGATCAGCGATGCGGCCTCGGCAATACCGAGCTCCCATGGTTCAGTCACCGGTACTGTCCCCTTCATTGGCGGCCGGTCGCAGCTGTCCGAAGTACTCACGGAGTTCGTCCATGCCATGCCTGAAGTCCCGGTAGGCCCGCTCCAGGGCCGACCAGTCCTGCTGCGCCGTGGTCTGGTCAACGATGGCGAGGATGCGTTCCCGGTGTCCGGGTCCCAGCGAATCAGTCATCTGTGTGCCTCCTCGGTGAGCTTCCCTTCGCGCACTACGCAGATGCCGTCCACGAACACGTACCTGACATCCCTGAAATCGTCCGCATTGGCGACCACAACATCCGCCACGCAGCCGGACTGGAGGCGCCCGCCGTTCGGGGCGATTCCGGGGATCAGGTCCGCGATGGCGGACGAGGCCATGGCCACGGCACCGGCGAGGGAGCGGTAGCCCCGGGCGAAGACGTCCTGGACGGCCGCGATCAGTTCGTCGTGGTCGCCGTCCCGCCCGTAGTCGGTGGCGAGCACCGAAATCAGGCCGGGCTCGCCCAGCAGCAGGTCCCAATGCTCGCGGGTGGTGACGGTGTGCCGGCGATGCAGGAGGTCGAACACGGATGCCTCGGCCGGCCAGCCGTTGTCCCGCCCCAGGCAGGCAAGCTCGAAGGCCTCGGCGGGGGTATGGGACGGATGATTGGCATGGGCCGCGATCACCCGGACCCCGCTCCCCCGCGTTGTGTCCATGAGCTCCCGCATAACACCGGCCGTGGCGGCACCGCTGTGCACTATGGCGGGCACGCCCAGCCGCGCGGCCGCGAGCACTCCTTCCCGGATCCCTTCGATAGCGGGAACCACCGAGGGCAGGACGCATTCTTCGATCAGCGTCCGCAGTTCGGAGGTACCGAGCCGGCCGGAAAGCCCCGCTTCCTGCGCCGCGCCCTCGAGGGCCTCGGCGTCGTAGGCGGAGGCGTCGATGAACCGGCCGAGGACCGCTTCCTTCAGGCGCCGTGCCTGGTCGATCCGCATCCGCACGCCGGTGAGCTTCTCGATGGCGGCGGGGATATAGACCAGGTCCTGCCCTCCCCCGCCCAGTGTCTGTCCTCCCCCAAGCTCCCCGATGGCCACGGCCCCGTCCTCGAGCATCTGTTCGACGCTCAGCGTGCGTGCCCGGTCGCCCAGCCCGCGACCGTCCGTGCGGTCTGCCGCCTGGAAAGCCGCGGGCAGGTGGCTCGTGGCGCCGCGCACATGGACCGCGTGGCGCCGGTCCGCCTCGCGCACCTCGTCCATGCCGGCGAAACCGCACAGGTTGAGCACCGTGGTGGTTCCCGCCAGCAGGTGGCGGTCGAGGTTGCGCATCCACGCCTCCCCGGGGAGACAGGCGGCGGCGCTGGGGAAGAGCGGTCCGGGGGTGACCCCGTGGGTGTGGCAGTTGGTCAGGCCCGGCATCACCACGCATCCGGCCGCATCGATTGTCTCCCCCGCGAACTCCTGTACCGGATCCCACCAATGGAGGACATCGGCAATCCGGCCGTGGCGCAGCACGAGTGCGCCATCCTCGATAACGGTATCTCCGGTGCCTGGGACCAGGGTCCCGCCCCGAATCAGCGTGGACATTGCCCTCCCTGTCAGTTATTTTCAGAATATCGAAGTTTCTTCACCATAAACGCAACTCTGGAAACTTGGAATACCCGTCTTCAACCGAGGGGAGACCGGCTTGCCTGGGCAGACCACCACGCGCGACTTCATTGGCTATGGCGAGTGCCCGCCGGACTTCCTTTGGCCCGGCGGCGCCCGGGTGGCGGTCTCGCTGGTCATCAACGTCGAGGAAGGGGCCGAGCGCAGCGTGGCGCGCGGCGACTCCGCCGACGATTCGGGGGCGCACTGGGTGCCCGGCCGCACGGTCCCGGGCGCCCGCAACCCTACCCTGGAGTCCGCCTTCGAGTACGGCTCGCGGGCCGGCATCTGGCGTCTCCTGCGGATCCTGCAGCGCCACGAGGTCCGGGCCACCGCCTTCTGCTGCGCCGTGGCGCTGCAGCTGAACCCGGAGATTGCGGCTGCGCTGGCCAGGGACGGCCATGAGATCGCCAACCACGGCCATCAATGGGACACCCATGCCGGCCTCGGTGCCGAGGACGAGCGGCAGCTGATTGTCCGGTCCCGGGATGCCATCACCGCGAGCACCGGGGTGCGGCCCACCAGCTGGTACTCGCGCGACGGGCTCAACCCGCACACGCGGCGGATACTTGCGGCCGAAGGATTCACCTATGAATCGAACAGCTTCAATGACGACCTGCCGCATTGGGGGTCCGGTCCGGACAACCCCCGGCTGCCGGTGCTGCCCTATGCCGGTGACACGAACGATTCCGGCCTCCTCAGCCTGTTTCCCACCGCCGGCGCCTTCGCGGGCCACCTCATCGGCACGTTGGACATGATGCTCACCGACGCCCGCACCGGTCCCTCGGTCCTGAGCGTCGGGCTGCATCCGCGCCTGATCGGCCGGCCGGCCTACGCTGCCGCCCTGGACCGCTTCCTGGCCCAGGCGTGCGGCAGCGGGGCGTGGTTTGCCACGCGCGAGGAGATTGTCAGCTGGTGGCTGGCTCAGACCGGCGGCGACACGCCGGCCTGAGCCCTCAGGACATGGCGAGCAGCCGGCCCCAGCCGGGGATGGGGCCGGCTGCATCCGCGAGCCGCAGGAGGTGCCAGAGCGTAGCGGCGGCGCTGTCGACGACGGGCACCCCGAACTCCGCCTCGAAATCGGCGGCGAGGTAGCCGGAGCGGAGGTTGGTCCCGATGCAGACGACGGCGTCGGCGCCGTTTGCGAAGGCCGGCCGCATCATGGCATCGATATCGCGGCGGCTCAGCCGGCCGATCTGCGGGTTTGACATCACCGTGGTCGGCACGGACGTGTGGACCACGTCGATGCCGTTCCGGGCGTACTCCCCCCGGATGAGCGGCACGATGTCGGCCGGGCCGGGGAAGACCACGGCGACCCGGGCGGCCGGGAGGGCCTGCAGGGCCGCCAGGACGGCCAGGGAGGCGGTGGTCGAAGGCGCCCCCGTCGCTGCGGTCAGTGCCGCACACAGGGCGTGGTCACCTGCAAGGCCCGTCCATGAACCCGACGTTCCGTGGAACGCGACCGCGTCCACCTCGGCGTCGCCAAGTAAGGAAGGGGCGTTGCCGAGCACGTTCACATCGATGGCGTCGTCGAGGCTGGGCGGCAGCCGGAAACGGCTGTAGTGGACTCCGATGTGCGGATGGCCCGCGAGCATCGCGGCGGTCATCGACTCCGCATTCGAATTCGATGAGGGGACGAGGATGCCCAAGCGCGACGAGGGACCCGGCGCACCCATGCCTAGTGGGCCTTGCCGAGGGAGGGCGGGGTGGAGATGGCGAGCATAACGGCCGCGGACTCGGTGTGGTTGCTCCACCAGTGCGGGAGGGAGGCGTCATAGGTCAGGCTGTCGCCGGGCCCCAGCGTGGAGTCCTGCCCCGCCACGGTGGCCACGAGCGTGCCGGCCTGGACCAGGACGCACTCCTCGCCCTCATGGGAGTGCGGGACGTGGGAGCCATCGAAGTTGGCGGGAATCGTCATGCTGACCACGCCCAGCTTGCGGTCGGTGTCCGGGACGATCAGTTCCATGCTGATGCCCTGCGACGGAATTTCAATCCGCCGCCTGTCCGTCCGGCGCACGAGCATGTGCTCCCGGCCCTCGTTCGGATTCGTGAACATGCTGGCCAGCGGGAGGTCGAGGGAATTCGCCAGGCGCAGGAGCGTGGCGAAGGAGGGATTGCCGATGCCCCGCTCGATCTGGCTGATCAAACCGGCGCTGACCCCGGCCCGCTCGGCGAGTTCCTCCACCGTGAACCGGCCGAGCCGCTGGTTTTTGATCATCGCGCCGAGGTGGGCGATCCAGAAGTCGCGGTCCAAGGCCTGGGCGGCATCGGTGTCCGCCGCTTCCGTGCCGTCCACGGCGCCTCCTTCATTGAGCATCCGACTATCGTCAGTATATCGAAGACGCATCGTCAACCCCCTGAGGCTGCAGTTCCCGGGATGCCGCATAATGTGTCAGCATCGATGCCAACTCCCGCTCCCAGTACACCGCGCAGCGGTCGGCCCCGCGGGTGAACACGCTTGCCGCCCCCGCGATGCCGGAGGCCGGGAGCCCGACGCTGTGGCCGGCGCGCGAGAGAACGTCGACCACCGACTGGATGGCGTTTTCCAAGGCATCCGGATCCATGCGGCGGTGACGATGCAGCTCGTCCGCCAGGTCCGTTGGCCCGACCCAGCCGCCGCCGAAGACGGGGGAAGCGGCGAAGTCCTCTACCCGGTCCACCGCCTCGACGGTCTCGAACAGCACAGTGATCCGCGGTGGACGCGAGTAGTCCATGCCGAAGGCCGAGGCCTGGGACGCCTGCCGCGGACGCGACCCCTCGGGAGCGTACCGCGTCACCTCGTGGGCACGCTCCAGTTCGTCGAGGCTGCGCACCTGCGGAAGGACGATCTCCCCCACGCCGGCGTTGGCGAACGCCACGAGTGTGTTTGGTTGCAGGTCGGGCACGCGGACCGCCACCTGTACCGCGGACCCTGCCAGCCACTGCACAACGTCACGGCACTGCTGGACCGTCACTCCCGTTTGCTCCGCATCAAGGACGAGGAAATCCACGCTTGTGTGCGCCAAAAGGGCAAGCAGGGTGGGAGTCGGGTCGGCGGTGATGAGGCCGACCCTGCGGTCCGGCGTCTGCATGCCGGCATCATGGGACATGGGACGTTCTCCTAACGATCGTCTGCGGACACTGCTGCCGACGGAACGGTGCTCATCCTCACTCATCGGGGATGAACTGCCAGTCCGCGGGCTTGCTGACGCCGACGATCAGGTCGACCTCGGTATCGGTGTCGTTCGTAATGCCATGCTTCGTGCCCCGTGGGATGTAGATGCCGTCACCGGGCCGGGCGCGGTATTCGGTGTCGCCGAGGTGGACGAGCGGCGTTCCGGAGAGGACAACATAGAATTCGGACGCGTCGGGGTGGTGGTGGCACAGGTGGTGCTGGCCCGGGAGGATCCGCCCCCAGCTGACGCACAGGTCGTCGGAACCACTCAGGTCGCGGGAAATGAGCGTGCACACCAGTCCCTGGTCACGCTGGCCGTTCAGGCCAATCTTGTCGAGTTCGGCAAAGCCCTGCTGGTCCACATTGCGCACCAGCCGCGCGATATCGGTCCCTGCTTCCCCCTTGCTGGCGGTTGCCATCACGCCACCCCCTCGTAGGCTGCCTCGGCGTGCCCCACCGGAGGGTGTTCGAGCCACCAGCGGGCGATCTCCTCGCGCGTGGCGAACCACACGCCCTGCTGGGCGAGGGCGTACTCCAGGAAGCGCCGGACCCCGTAGGCAACACTGGGTCGGCCCCCGATGCGAAGATGCACGCCGACCGACATCATCTTCGGCACCGTCGCGCCCTCGATCAGCAGGCAGTCGAGGCTGTCCTTCAGGACCGTGAAGAAGTCCTCCCCTGTCCCCAGGCTGCCCGTGCCCCAGAAGCGGCCGTCGTTCGTATCGCCCGAGTACGGCAGCACGAGGTGCCTGGCCTCGCCGGCCTGGACGAAATACGGCAGGTCATCCGCGTAGGAGTTGGAGTCGTAAAGGAATCCCTCCTCGACCAGGATCGTCCGCGTATTCTCGGTAATGCCCTCGCGGACATACCAGCCCACCGGTGTTACTCCGGCGACGGCCTGGATCGCGGCCACCGCGGCGCGGATCTCGGCACGTTCCTCGGCCGGGGTCATCCCGACTGTCCCCCGCCACTTGTAGCCGTGAGCGCAGATCTCGTGGCCGTCGCGCACGATCGCCTGGGCCGCCTCGGGATTGCGCTCGAGGGCGGCGCCGCAGGCCATGAAGGTCGCCGGCAGCTGGTATTCGCGCAGCATGCCCAGGTAGCGCCAGATACCGACCCGGCTGCCGTACTCGAAGAACGACTCCTTCATAAGGCTCCGCCGGCTGGGATCCGCAGACCACCCGCCAAAGACCGAGATGTCTTCGTCGCGCTCGTCGCCGGCCTCGATCGAGCTCTCCGCCCCTTCCTCATAGTTGAGCACGAGGGAAACAGCGACCCTGGCACCGTTCGGCCACTTGACTATCGGCGGGTTCTCCCCATATCCGATGAGGTCTCGCATTGACTCACTCCTCGCAGCTCGTCGGCATCCCGGCACGGGACTGGATTCAATATTTTGATGTTCCTTCACTATACAGAGCTTCTTCCCTCGTAGACCCTTTGATGCGCTGCCAGCGAGGTCTTGAGCATTCCCTCGACATCGTCGATCACGTTGCCGTGGGCCGGGCCCACCAGCCGGGTGGGGAAGGCATCCAGTGTGTCCCTGATCCCTTGGAAAGCCGTGCTGACGTCGACGAACTTGGTCCAGTAGAGCGCGCGGCCCGTGCCGTACGCCGCCTGCTCGACGGTCGGAGGGGCCGGCATCTCGCCGGAGAGCAGCCGGCACTGCCCGGGCAGGTGCACCGGCTCTTCGTCCTCCTCCGGTGCAGGGACATCGTGGATGTAGGAAAACCCGTCCGAGACGAACAGCATCCCCGCCCCGCTGTCATAGCCCCAGAGCGTATTTTCGAGGTCGCGAATGAAGGCCGGCACGAACCGGAACTTGCGGCCACCGAGGTCAATGCATTCCCCTGCCGCCCTGCGCACGAACCGGTCCTCGTGTTCGGGAAAGTGCAGTTGGTAGTCGCGCACGTCACCAACGACAAGCGCCGACGGATACCTGCCAAGCAGTCCGGGCAGGTTGCCGGCATGGGGGATTTCCGGATGGGTGGGGAAAATGTAGTCCAGCGGACGCCCGGCGAGGGCAGCGCCCAGCTGTCCAAGGACCAGCGGCAGGTGTGCCGGATCACCGGTATCGACCAAAATCGAAGCCTTCGTTCCGACCACCAGGTAGGCGGAGACGTGGTAGTGGACCTCCCGCCCCTGGGCATTGGCCGTCAGGCACCCGCCCAGCCAGTGGACACCGTCGGCAATCAGCCGGGCTTTGCCTGTTTCGCCGCTCACCTGGACCCCATTTCACTGATGGCCGCCGCCAGGCGTTCGGCCTCCCGGGCGCATTCCTCCCTGCCGACGAACGGGGCGCCGTAACCGGGACCGATAGCGGCCACTCCCCGTCCCCGGACAGTCCGTACGACATCCTGCGCGATCGGACGCGTATCCGCTTCCGAAAACCAGCGGAACTTGTGCAGTCCGTCCCGCGGGTCCGAGCCGGCCCCGGATCCATGCGTGAACGCGTCGGAGGTCAGCAGCACTTCCGATTCCGGGTCGAAGACCCACAGTGTCGGAAGCAGGCGGAGCAGGGGTGAGACAAACTCAAGGACGACGCCGTCCATGACTTCGGCCTCGAGCGAAGTTCCCGGCTCGACCGAGACACGTTTGGCCGTGGCCGCAGCCCGGGGCACGGTGATGCCGCCCGTGTACCACACGGCTTCGACGGGGAACCGGGCCTCGATGGCCGGAAGGTTCAGGCAGCATTCCATCTCGGTCCTCGTGAGCACGATGGACAGCGGTTCCCCCGGGGCAAGCAGGCCGTCGAGCTGCCGCAGGATCCGGGGCTCATGGAGGCGGATGCCGGTGTCAACGAGCACCGAACCGGAACGGCCCCTGACCAGGTAGCAGCTGACCGGCTGGCTCCTCCGTACGCCGGGCGGGCACCAGCTGACCCGCTCGTTTAGCAGGATGTCGGCGCCCAGCAGGTGGATCCGTGCCCCACCCAGGGCGGCGGGCCCGGGGCCGAAGCACGGGAACTCCGCGGTGGACCGCTTCATCGCGCGCCATGCGTTCTCATCGGCGCGGACGCCTCGCGGGATACGGACTCCCAGACGGCGACGGCCTCGTCGAGGGTGCACACGTCATGGCGCGCCCGCATGACCGTCAAAGCCGCGTCATGGACAACGGTGTCGTATGCGCCCACAGCGTCCTCGAGCAGGACGGCGTAGAAGTCGTTGTGCACAGCGTCGCGGAGCGTGGCCTCGACGCACCCTCCCGTCGAGACCCCGACCAGGGCCACGGACTCGATTCCTTGGCTGCGCAGGAGCAGGGCGAGCTCGGTACCTACGAACGCACTGGGCCGGCGCTTGGTGATGACCACCTCCCCGTCTTCGGGCAGGCACGGCGCGCAGAACTCGGTTGCCGGATCACCCTTGAGGCTGAGCCTGCCCAGATCGATGGGACGGCCGTTGGCTGCCGTATACAGGGCCCGCAGCCATGCGGCCGGCGAGCTCGCGCCGTCGGGCAGGTTTTCGACCCGGATATGGAAGACGGGCACGCCGTTCGCCCTGGCTGCCGTGATCGCCCGCCCGCAGGCCTCGACCACCGCGGGCATCATGCATAGGTCGTGGCCGGAGTCGCCGATGGCCCCGCCGGCCGATACCGCCCCCTGCTGCATGTCGATCACCACAAGCGCGGTGGTGGCCGGGTCGAGCAGTTCGTCGAGCGTATCGCGTACAAGCTTTCCGCAGAGTTCAATCATGGTTGCGTTCCTTCTTGGTGGGTTCGGTGCCGGCCGCGATGGTCGGCCGCCGGCACCGATGCGTGTGGTCCCGGGCGGGGCTAGCGGCCGAGCGCGTTGAAGTAGATCTGCCCGTTGGTCAGCGGAAGCACCCCGGACAGCCCCTCCTTCTGGGCGAGCATGCCGCGGACTTCGACCAGGGAGAGGATCGGTGCGCCCTTGTCCACGAGGGCGGCCATCTCGTTGAGCAGGTCAGCGCGCTTGTCCGCTTCCTCGTCCGGCGTCGCGGCCAGCTCGGCGCGGGCCTTGTCGAACTTCGGATCGGACCAGCCCGTGCTGTTGCTCGGAGCGCCGGTCCCGTAGAAGGCGTAGCTGTAGTAGGCAGGGTCGGAGATCACGATCGGTTCCGCGTAGAGGACCGCCTGGTAGCGGCCATCGATCAGTGCAGTGGAGAAGTCGGTCGCGCTGGCAACGTTCTTCAGTTCCACGTCGATGCCGACTTCCTTCAGCATCGACTGGATCAGGACCGCGGTCTTCGCCGCCACCGGACCGGGCCGGGTCTCGCTGTAGCTGAGGGTCAGGGGGAATCCGTCGGCATAGCCGGCCTCCGCCAGCAGCTTCCTGGCCCCGGCCGTATCGAACTTGTAGATGTCCGAGCCTTCGACCATCGGGAAGATGGATCCTGCCGGTTCGCCGTAGCCTGCGTAGGCACCCTTGACCAGGGCCTCGCGGTCGATCGCCATCGAGATGGCATGCCGCACCTTCTCGTCCGAGAGTGGTCCGGCCTTGGTGTTGAACATCAAGGTGTCGCGGGTCTGGCTGGCACAGTCGGCCACGCTGACACCCGGCGCCCGCTTGAGGGACTCGTACTGGTCGTACTCGAACGCGTTGGCCACCTGGACCTCGCCGCTCTCGACGAGCTGGCTCCGCGTCGCGGTGCTCGGCACGGCCTTGACGACGACGCGCTTCACGTCGCCGCGTTCGCCTGTCCAATCGGGGTCGGCCGTGACGGTAAGGGTGGTTCCCGGGGTGAACTCCTCGAGCTCCCAGCCGCTGTAGTCGGCGAGGTTCCTGGAGAGCCAGTTGTTTGCCGTCGGATCGTCCGCCGTCGCATGCTTCTTGGCCTCGGTGCTGTCGTGGATGTAGAAGAGGTTATTCTGCAGCGCCTCGATGGTGTACGAGGTGATTTCGGTCGTGTTCAGCTGGACGGTGCGGTCATCGATGACGGTGACGAGGTTGTCCACATCGAATCCGCTACTTTTCAGGGTGCCCTTCATCACCGGCTGGCGCTTCATGCCGATGTCCAGGCTCCAGCGCACGTCCTCCGCGGAGAGCGTGTTGCCGAACTGGCTCGTGAGCTTCCGCAGCTTGACGATAATGCCGGTGCCGTCCGCATTGGGCTCGGCACTCTCGGCCAGCTTGCTGGTCACGTCGGTGGACGGCCGCTCGCAGGAATTCTCGTCCGTCTTATACTGGAGAAGCTGTGAGCCGAGACCGCTCAGCACCACATGCGAGGCGCTGCCTCCCCAGGGCGACGGAGTGAGGCTGTCCGGCAGGGCACCGACTGCGACGACGACGTTGTCGCCCTGGGCCGAGGATGCCTGCGAGGAGCCACCCGCACAGCCGGCGAGGGATACTGCGAGTGCGGCGACGATGCCGCCGGTGAGCAAGGGTGAGCGATTCATGATCCAGGCTCCGATTTCTGTGGGACTTCTGTGGGACGCGGTTGGAGACGTGCGAAGGTCGGGCCGCACCGTGCGGAGGACCTCTAGTAGCGGTACGCCTGCTGGTGGCCTGCCCTGATGATGGGCTCCACCTCATGGACGTTCGTGATGAAATTCCCGTGGGTGGGGGCGGCCGAGGTCACCCCGAGCTCGTCGACAAGTTTGAGCACGCGGCCGTAGACCTGGTCCGCGTCGTTGGCAAAACGTGCCCAGTACAGGGCGCTGCCGGTAAAGAAGGCGGCATTCTCGACCGCGATCGGCACCGACAGCTCGCCGGTGGTCAGGCCGCACTCGCCGGGCAGGTGCACCGGGTCCTCGTCGTCGAGGTCGGGCCGGTGCATGTAGCAGAAGCCGTCGGCGGTGAAAAGCACCCCGCTCTGCGGCACGAAGCCCCACTGCGTGTTGGGCAGGTCGCGGATCAGCGCCTCGACCACCACGAACTCCCGGCCGCCCAGGTCGATCCGGTCGCCGGGGACCCTCGCGTGCAGGTTGGGCACAATCTCGGGGTAGAAGAGGTGGTAGTCGCGGATGTCCCCCACCACCTGCACCTGCGGGTACTTCTGCACCAGCCGGGGGAGGTTCCCGGTGTGCGGCAGCTCAGGGTGCGTGGGGAAAACATAGGTCAGTTCCCGGCCGTCGAGCAGTTTGTCCAGGGTGCCGGAGATAATGTTCCAGCTGGACGGGTTGCCTGTGTCCACCAGGATGGAGGCATGCTCGCCCTGGACCAGGTAGGTGGAGTTGTGCCCGTGGATGACCCGGTCTTCCAGATGGAACGGCAGGCAGGAACTCATCCACGTCACGCCGTCGGCGACCACGCGCGGAAGATCGCTGCTCATCGTTTCAACATATGCTTCCATGGGGGTTCTCCTAGGCCGGCTGCGGTGTCAGGTAGGCGCGCTGCGGGGTCAGGGCAGTGAGCATGAAGTCCAGGTGCCGCCGGACGACGTCGCGACCGCGGAGCACGCACCCGCGTGACGGGGCGATAATCTCCGGGTCAAGCGCGGCGAACTTTTCCGAGAGCCATTCGCGGAGCGGCTCGCAGGTTGACCGCGGAATCCATTCGTACTTGGCGTAGAGGTGTCCGGCGACCTGCTCGGCCGTCGTGGTGTCCTGGATGGTGGAGTCGATGATGCGCGGGCTGTCCGGGCGGTCCATGACCCCGTGGGTGAAGGTGTCGGAGGTGAACAGGGTTCCGGTCTCCTCGTCCCATCCCCAGAAGGTCGGCAGGAGCCGCAGCAGCGGAGACTCGATCTCAAGCACCCGGCCCGGAGCCACTTCGATCTGGGCCGCGCGGGCCAGGGAGTCCCCCTCGCCCGTGCGCTTTTCGTCGATCTGGTGCCGCCTGCCGCGCAGCGCCATCCGGCTCAGGTCGTCAAAGGCGTCGAAGGGGTTGATGACGCCGCCGGTGAACAGACGCTCGATGTCGAACCTCCTCGCGATCGGCTCGAGATTGGATACACAGTCCATCTCGCTGCGCGTAAAGAACATCGAAACGCTCCCGCCCTCGCCGATCAGGCCGGCCAGATCGGCGAGGATCTCCTGACTGTGGACGGCGAGCCCGGAGTCGACAAGGAGCCGCGACTGCCCCTCCGTAAGGAGGTAGCAGTTCGAGGGCTGGAATCCCGCAGAACCGGCGGGAACCCAACTGACGCGGTCATCCAGGGGAATCAGCCCGCCGAGAACGACCATCTTTTCTTCCTTCAGTATTTTGAACATGTATTTAACTTATTGAAGATGGGTGGATTGTCAAGAGGTTAGGCAGCGGCCGCGGCCGGACGCTGCGCCCGCTTCCGGCCGTGGACTGCGCTGCTGCGGGCGCGCGGGTCCAGCAGGGTGATGAGGGCGTCCAGGATCACGTAACCGAGCAGGCTCGTGGCACCCATAACCAGGACAAAGCCCTGGATGACCGGCACGTCGCCCTTGAGCACCCCGTCGAGTGACCAGCCGCCGACGCCGGGCCAGGAGAAGACGCTCTCGATGATCGCGGCGCCGCTGAGTGATGCTGCAAAGAGCAGGACCAAATAGGTCATCAGGGCCCCGCGGACGTCGCTGAGCGCATACCGGTACACCTGGGCCGGCTTCAGGCCGCAGGCCCTGGCAAACTCGATCTGGGGCGAGTTCAGGACCTGGAGCAGGCCTGTGCGCACCGTTTTCCCGAAGGGGGCGGCAAAGAACAGGCCCATGGTAATGATCGGGAGGGCCGCGCGGCCGAGGAGGGACGCAACGAGGTCCCACTGCCCGGTGAGCACGGCGTCGATCGGAACGGATCCGGTCACCCGGGGCGGGGGGATATCCGCGCTGGAAAGCATCCCCAGGGGCGCCGGAGCAATATGCAGCTGCTGATAAAAGATGAAGAGCAGGAGGAGCGCCAGCACGAATTCCGGCATCGCCATCAGGACCGAGACACCGGCCGTGAAGGACTTGTCGGCGAAGCGCCCGTGCCGATACGCCGCAAACGTGCCCGAGGCCATCCCGATGACCAGCGCGAGGATCAGCCCGGGAACCAGGTAGACCAGCGTGTTGGGCAGGCGCATCCAGATTTCGGCCGAGACCGAGCTTCCCGTAAAGAATGACTGGCCCAGGTCGCCGCTGAGGGTACGGCCCATGTAGTCGAGGTAGCGCTCCCAGAACGGCAGGTCCAGGCCCAACTGGGCGTTGATCCGGGCGACGTCGGCCGGGGTGGCGTATTCACCGAGCAGGGCCACGGCCGGATCGCCCGGGAGCAGGGAGACCAACCCGAAACTCAGCGTGATCAGTCCCAGCAGGAGCAGGAAGGCGATTATCAATCGCGAAATGATGTAGCGGATCATAGGGTTCCCGCCTTTGTCCGGTTCAAAGTGTCCGCGTCGGAGCCGGTGCCGGCGGCAGCCGGCGAATAGGGGATGGGCGGCATGGCCGCCGACATCAGCGCCTTGGTATAGGGCTGTTGCGGATTGGACAGTACTTCCCGGGTGGTACCGGTCTCGACGAACCCGCCGCGGTGCATCACGGCCACGCGCGAGCAAAAATGCCTGACCGTTTCGATGTCATGGGAAATGAAGACATAGGTCAGCTCCCGGGATACCTGCAGTTCGGCAAGCATGCGCAGAATCGATGCGCGGATGGTCAGGTCCAGGGAGGCGGTGGGCTCATCCAGCACCACCAGCGTGGGGTCGGTGACGAGCGCCCGGGCAATGCCCACCCGCTGCTGCTGTCCGCCGCTGAGGTTCGCGGGGCGGCGCTCGAGGAAGTCCGCCGAGAGTCCGACTTCCTCGAGCGTTTTCATCACCCGGCGGAGCCTTTCGGCCCGCGTGCCGTAGGTGCGCGCCACGATCAGCGGCTCCTCCACGATCTGGCGGATCGTCAGCCGCGGGTTCAGCGAAGCGAACGGTTCCTGGAAGACAATCTGCCAATGCCGGCGCCGCCTACGCAGCTGCTGCCGCGTCAGGGCGCGGATATCCTCTCCGTCGAGCACGATCGAGCCGGAGTCGGCTTCGTGCAGCCTGAGGATCAGCCGGCCGAGCGTGGACTTGCCGGATCCGCTCTCGCCGATAATGCCAACGCATTCGCCGGCCTCGACCGACAGCGAGACGCCGTCGACCGCGGTGACGGTCTGCCCCTGCGGGGTGCGGAAGGTCTTCCTGAGGTCTTTGAGTTCAATCAGGGCCATGGTCACGACCTCCAGGATTCGGACAGTCCGGCAGCAGCCTGGGCGGGCAGGTCCGCCGCCGAGTCCGCCGGGGAGACGGATCGGCCGGCCGGCAGCCCGCCGTCCTCCGGCCGCACCACGGAGTTGAGCAGCGAGACCGTATAGGGGTGCTGCGGGTCCACGAACACCCGGGACACATTCCCCTGCTCGACGACTTTGCCCTGGTACATCACCAGGACGCGGTCGCAGTACCGGGCCACGACCCCAAGGTCGTGCGTGACGATGAGCATGGCACGGCCACTTTCCACGGTGAGCCGGCGGAGGGTATCCAGCACCTGGCGCTGCACCGTCAGGTCAAGCGCCGTCGTCGGCTCGTCCGCGATCACGAGGCGGGGGTTCAGGTAAAGCGCCATGGCGATGACCACGCGCTGTGCCATGCCGCCGCTGAGCTCATGGGCATAACCGCGCATGACGCGCTGCGGGTCGTTCACCCCCGTTGCGGCCAGCAGCTCTAGGGCGTGCTCCCGTGCGGCGCCGTCCGCCCGCATCCCGTGCGCCTTGGCGATATTCGCGAACTGCTTCTCGATGCGAACCACCGGATTCAGGGCACTGAAGGGATTCTGGGCGATGAACCCGATATCCTTGCCCCTGATTTGGCGGATGTCGCGTTCGCGCAGCTGCAGGAGGTCCCGGCCCCCGAAGACCGCGCCGCCGGCGGCGACCCGGCCCGGAGGCATCAGCAGCTTGATTACCGAGCGCACCACCGTCGACTTGCCCGATCCGGACTCGCCGACGATCCCGACGGCCTCGCTCTCGCCGACGTCGAATGAAATTCCGTGCAGGGCCCGCACCGTGCCTTGGCGGGTGTCGAACTCGGTTACGAGGTCCCGCACCTGAAGTCCTGTCATCATCGGGCCCGCTCCACTCGCTCGATCCGGTTCTCAATCGCGCCGGCAATGACGTTCAGCGAACCAATCACCAGCAGCATGGCGGCCGTCGGGAAGGCGGCCGCCCACCACTCGCCCCGGATCAGCATGCTGAAGCCGTCGCTGATCATCGCGCCCCAGGTCGGCTGGGGAGGCCTGACGCCGACGCCGAGGAAGTTCAGCGCCGCAATCGCTCCCAGGGCGCTGGCCGCCGTCAGCGTCGCCTGCACGAGCACGACGCCGTAGGCGTTGCGCAGGACGTGGTTGAAGGCGATGCGCACCGGCGAGCAGCCGGTCGCGACGGCGGCCTCCACATAACGCGAAGAGCGCAGGGACACCGCCGCCGCCCGGGAGAGCCGGACGAACCGCGGCGCTGCCACAATGGCGATGGCGAGTACCACGTCGGTCGCGCCGCCGCCCATGAGCTGGATGGACACGACGGCGATCACGATGATCGGGAGGGCGGCGAAGGCATCGATGATCCGCATCAGCGCCTCGCCGGCGCGGCCGCTCGTGGCGAACAGCCCCAGGGGGACCCCGACCAAGAGCGAGAGTGCTGTGGCTGCCAGTGCGATCGGAAGGTCCAGCTGCGCGGCCTCCAGCGTCCGGGCGAATACGTCCATCCCGTTTTCGTCCGTGCCGAACCAGTGGTTCAGGTTGGGCGCGATACCAATCGAGTTCGGATCCGGCCGCAGCGGATCGTGGGGCAGGGGCAGGACCAAGGCAGCGAGCGGCAGGCCGATAATGACCGCCACCGCGACGGCCGTCAGGGTCGGGCTGGAGCGGCCGCGGGCGCGCACCCGGGCGCGATTGGCCCATCCCGAGGGCCAACGCCCCGAGGAGGTGGACGGCACTTCCTTAAGGCTCATGAGTCTCCCCCACGGGGTAGGTTCAAGGTACTGGACACAACTAGCGGCTGTGGCATCTTGAGCTCCCAATCGTTGATTCGGCTGCCGGAGGCGCTGGCATGGTACATATCAAAGCGTCATCACTTTATTGAATCCGCACTCTAGCGCCATCGACAGCGGAAAACACCCCTAGACATACCCGCCGGTATGGCATATAAGGCTTCCGACCGGCGTGGGAATGGAGCCTCCCCATCAGGGGGCGGCACCCCGGAACCATTCAACCGATTGACAGAAATGCGGCGCATCTTCAATATAGTGATCACTGCCGCACTGTTATGAAGCTCAGCCGAAAGAACGGAATCCTGATGTCAATCCTGCCTCAAACCGCCACGCTGGCTGGCGCCGAAGCTGCTGCCTCCTCCCCGGGCGTCCGCTACCTCCTGCACGACGGCGAACTGGTGGACTACGACGATGCCCGCCTTCATGTGCTCAGCACCACCCTGAAGTACGGCGTCGGTGTCTTCGAGGGATTCCGCGCCTACTGGAGCGAGGAAGACCAGCAGCTCTACGCCTTCCGGGTCGAAGACCACATGAAGCGCCTGGTCGAGTCCATGCGGGTAGTCGAGATCGAAGGCCCCCAGGATACCGCAGTCCTCTCCGAGCAGCTCCTCGGCCTGATCCGGGCGAACGATCTGCGCGGCAACCTGCACATGCGCGCGCAGGTATTCGTCGACTCCAGCGACGGCAAGCCCGACGACACCGGGCCGGCCGCCGTGTTCATGGCCGCCATCCCGATGGGCAACTACTTCGGCGCCACCGGCCTGCATGTGCAGATCAGCAGCTGGGCACGTCTGTCCGACAGGTCCATGCCGCCGCGGATCAAGTCAATTGCCAATTACCAAAACGGCAGACTGGCCCTGCTCGAGGCCCGCCGCAACGGCTACGATGCGGCACTCCTGCTGACCGAGAACGGCCACGTCGCCGAGGGCGCGGGCTACAACGTATTCATGGTCCGCAAGGGCCGGCTGTGCACCCCGCCGGTCACCGAAAGCATCCTCGAAGGAGTTACCCGGGACAGCGTACTGCACCTGGCCCGCACCGAACTCGGCCTCGACGTTGAGATCCGTGCCATCGACCGAACCGAACTCTACTCGGCGGACGAGGTCTTCGTGTGCGGCAGCGCCGCCGAGGTCAACCACGTTGCCTCCGTCGACCGCACACCCATCGGCGACGGGACCGCAGGCGAGGTCACCGGCCGGCTGCAGGACCTCTACCGGCAGGCCGTGGTCGGCCGGGTCGCTGCCGACCAGCAGTGGGCCACCCCGGTCTACCCTGCATGAGCGGGGCGGACGATGAGCGTATCCCACCCACTCATGAACGCACCGCATGCCGGCTTCGAGCATGCCTCCGCCTTCTTCACCGCGGACACCCCGCCGGTGCTCGAGGTGGACCAGGGAGAACCTTTCTCGCTCGACGCCAGCAGCCTGCTCACCTCCGGCCTGTTCGAGAGCACCGGCGAATACGAGAAGCTGTCGATCCCGGTCACCGGTCCCGTCCTCGTCCGCGGCGTGAAGCCCGGCGACGTCATCCGCGTCGACATTCACGGAATCCGGATCAACGGCCGCGGGGCCATGGTCACCCTGCCCGGCCGGGGCGGCTTCAGCGGCGGCCTGGGCCGCTGCGGACGCATCGTGGACATCGTCGACGGCGAGGTGCACTTCGATGACCAGGTCACCATCCCGATCCGGCCGATGATCGGCAAGATCGGCGTCGCGCCCTCCGGTGCCAGTCCGGACTCCAGCACCGTGGGAATTCACGGCGGCAACATGGACTGCAAGGACGTCACATCCGGCTCCGCCGTCGTCCTCCCGGTCCAGGTCGCCGGCGCCATGCTCTTTGCCGGGGACCTGCACGCCGTGCAGGGCGATGGCGAATGTTCGCTGACCGGCGTCGAGGTCGAGGGCAGCGTCGTGCTCTCCTGCCGGGTCCTGCCCGGGGCCTCGCTGCGGCGGCCCGTGGTCCTGTCCGGCGGCGCCGTCATCACTATCGGTGACGGCGAGGACCTGGACGAGGCCGCCCGCCACGCCCTCGACGACATGCTCGAGCTCCTGGTGGCGGACAGGCGGTGGCCTAGGGAGAAGGCCGCTATGCTGCTCAGCGCCGCCGCGGACGTGGCCGTGTCCCAGCTGGTCAACGCGCGCGCCTCCGTGAAGGTCACCCTGGCCTCCCGCTATTTCAGCACTTCCCCGTTCTCCCTCGATACCCCGACTAGGAATGCGTAGGTTTCCCATGTTCGATCTGCTTTTGACCAACGGCCTGGTGGTCACTCCCTCGGGTGCCCATCCGCTGGACATCGGCATCACCGGCGGCAAGATTGTCTCGCTCCGGGCTCCCGGGATCGGCAGCCCGGACGAAGCCCGGCGCCAGGTGGACCTCCGCGGCCAGCTGGTGGTGCCCGGCGGAGTGGACCCCCATGTGCACACCAACTCCGTGCTCCCGACGGCGGCCGAGAGCGGCATCAAATGCTTCGGTCCCGACCGGGTGAGCGAAGGCGCTATTTACGGCGGCACCACCACTCTGGTGGACTTCGCGCACTGGCAGCCCGGCGACGAGCTCGCCGAGTCCTTCAAGCGCAAATCCGCCGAGTGGGAGGGCATCACCTACACCGATTACGCCCTCCACGGCACGTTCAAGGAACCCGAGATCCCCTTCGAGGTGCTGGAGCAGATCCCCGACGCCGTCGCCGCCGGCCACGGCAGCTACAAGGTCTGGATGACCAACACCACCCCCACACGCCCCAGGCAGAAAACCGACCTGGGGAACATGTGGGGGCTGATGGAGCAGACCGCCGCAGCGGGCGCCATGCTCGCCGTGCACGCCGAGGATGACGACATTGTCATGTACGCCTACAAGAAGCTGCAGCACCAGGGCAAAATCGGACTTGAGTACATGCACCACGCCCACAACAACCTGTCCGAGAAGCTCTCCTTCCAGCGCGCCATCACGCTCGCCGCACACGTGGGCGCCCCGATCTACCTGATGCACGTCAGCGCCCGTGAAGGCGTCGACGCCATCCGCGAGGCACGCGGCAAGGGCCAGCCGGTCTACGGGGAGATCCTCCCCCACTACGCCTACTTCACGGCCGAGGATTACCGCCAGGAAAACGGCGCCATCTACCACACCTACCCTTCGCTGAAGTCGGCGGACGACCGCGACTCGATGTGGGAGTCGCTGCTCGACGGGTCGCTGAGCACGCTCGCCACCGACGGCGTATGCACCGACCTCGAAGTGAAGACGCGCGGGAAGACCATCCTGGACGCAACCGGCGGCCACGCCGGCGTCGAAATGAGGATGGCCGTCGCCTACACCGAAGGCGTTGCCAAGCGGAACCTGGACCTCACGCGCTTCGTCGACATCACCTCGGCGAACGCCGCGAAAATCCTCGGACTGTACCCGCAGAAGGGTGCGATCGCCATCGGCAGCGACGCGGACCTGGCGGTGCTCGACACGACGGTGGACCGCAGGATCACGTCCTCGGACCTGCACGAAGCGGACTATACCCCCTGGGAGGGCTACCACGTGGCGGCCTGGCCGAGCATGACGATCCTGCGCGGCCAGGTCATGGTCGAGGACCGGCAGCTGAAGGCTGGTCCCGAGGGCACGCTGCTGGAACAGCGCGTGTCCAGCGATGTCCGGAACCGTCCGGCCTGCTGACTTCCGGCATCACCCCTGGCCAGGGGCGATGCCGGTGCGTTGGCCGGGGTGAGCGTGCCGGTCCCGTCGATGGCCGCCAGGACGCTGGCACCGGTGTCCAGGGCCGCGGATCCGGAAATGTTCAGCCGTTCTGCCCGGAAGTATTTTTTGCCCAGGTCCACCGGTACGCGCTCGACACCTTCGGACCGGCGATCCTGCCCGTGCCAACCCCTGGACCTGGGGCTGATCCCCGCCGCACCGCCGGCTACGCCGAAAGTTCACGTACTTTATGGAGCGGAGCACTTGGTGCGACCCTAGAGCGCGCCCGCGTCCTCCGGGGCTGCCAGGGTGCACCAGACCGCCTTGACAGTTTCCGGACCGTCATTCCAGAAGCGGTGCGGCACCGCCGACTCGAAGGCGATGCTGTCCCCGGGGCCGAGTTCGTACTCGTCGAACTCCAATTGCACGCGCAGGCGCCCGGAGAGGACCAGTCCGTATTCCCGGCCGCTGTGTCGCACAAAGCTGCCCGGCTGGGTGGAGCCGCTGCCCGCCGCGTAGACGATCTCCCGGAAGTCGACGGGTTCGCGGGTAGTAGGCGTGAGCAGTTCCCAGCGGACGCCGGTCTCCAGGTTGATGGTGCGCCGCTCCGCGGCCCGGGTCACATAGCGGTCCTCGCCCGGGGTGCGGACAATCCCCACGTCAGGGGTTCCCGGTCCGGTGTTGTTGCTGAACAGGTCGCCCACTCCCACCGCGAGGACGTCGGCGATCGAATACACCAGCGAGATCGACGGTTTGACCAGCCCGCGTTCGACCTGTGAGATGTGCCCTGCCGAGACGCCCAGGCGCCGGGCCAGCTCGCGCAGGGTCAGGTTCCGCTCCGTGCGGGCGGCACGGATCCGGACACCGACGTCGCCGTGGCCGTCCGGCTGGGGCCCGGCATCCGGAGCCGGCACGGGGTGCGGTTCGGCAGTTTTTGACTGGGCGTCGGCCATGCTTCCTTCCCGGCGTGCTGTCGCTGGTGTTCTCTTCAGCATAACGCCTGGGCCCGCTCTGGGCAGGGACCGGCCCGGAAGGTGACGGGATAACCTCCGGACCAGCCGTCTGCCGTACGGCCGGCTAGGAAGCCTGTTCGCTGAGGGAATATGTGAAGGCCTTCACTGAAGGCTCGAAGGCACCTCCGCCGATCCGGCCTTCCAGGCCACGGCCTTCGATCATGCCCAGCAGCACCACCGGGGGGACGCCGGCCTCGGCGATGCGCGTGGCCGAGACCCCGGTGCGGATCGGCAGCCGGGGATGCCCGGCTTCCATCAGCATCCCGGGCCGGTCCAGCACTCCCTCGGGCGCGAAGCCGCCGAGCCCGTCCAGGGTCAGCGGCGCGTGCCGCAGTGCTGCGCCGCCCAGGCCGAAGAAATCAATGACGGCGCTGTCCCCGATGGCGCCGAGGACCGGCAGTCCCCGGTACTGGTCGGCGACCGGGCCGCGGGGCGGTGTCGCGGCCACGGTCCGCCAGCGGCCGGGCTCGGCGGCTGTCTGGAAGCCGAAGTCGATGCCGTTGCCGCCCGCGCGCGTCACGGCGTCGGAACCTTCCATTGCTTCGGCGGCCCGCAGGGACAGGGCCGCAGCCGCCATCCACAGGTTGAGGGCGAACGGCGGGCATTCGGCCAGGAAAGTTGCTGCGTTCGCCCCGAAGCCGGACTCATCGCCGTGGAGCAGTTCGGCGGCGACCAGGTTGCTGCCGGCCAGGGTGCGGTTGTGCCCGTCGTCGCCGCCGGCCAGGGAGCGGGCCAGCAGCGGCAGCAGGTGGAGCGGGCCCCGGGCGGCCAAACGCTCCGCAAGCCACATCGCGAACGGCCCGTGCAGCCAGTGTTGGTGTTCCACCAGCCCCGGTTCGACGACGCCGACACGCAGGCAGTGCCGCAGGCCCTCGTTGAGCACGGCATACTGCACACCCCCGGTGGCCGGATCGGTGACCACGTGCAGCCGCATGGACGGGGAGATGATCCCCGCCAGCGGGACCAGGCAGTCATTGTCCTGCGCAGGCTCAAAGTTCACCGCATCGGAGTCGAAGAGCCCGGCGGCGGCTTCCAGGGTATCCGCCCAGTCTTCGAAGAGGATGGCCTGGAGCGCGGAATTACGCACCGGCTGCGGCACCGCGTTCCTGCTGCTGAACGGCGGGCCTGCATGCAGCAGGGTCCGTTCCGGGCGCCCCCGGGCGGCGAGCACCTGCGCCAGCGGCACGATGCCCGTCCAGACCGGCTCGGCCGAGCCAATCAGGGCCGCCGCCTTCGCATTGGCGCTCACCGGTCCTCCACCCAGGTTTCGGAGATGGCCATGCCGGCGGACTGCCCGCGGCCGTTGAGGAAGTCGCGCTCGATCGTGGCACCGGGGAGGCGCCGGCCGTCCACGGTCACCTCAGCGCCTTCGGCAATGCGGAATACCGCGAACATTTCGTGCAGGCCGGTGCCGGATTCGGGTCCGGGCACGTCGACGGCGAAGGGTTCTCCGAGGCCGCGCCAGGTCATCGTGAGGCTGCGTTCCCCGGCGGTTGCCAGTTCGGTCCAGTCATCCCCCTCGCGCACGGTTTCGAAGCCGGCGCCGTCAACGTACTCCAGTTCCTCCATTACCGGCGAGGGGCGGAAGAGGACGAACTTGGCAACGAAATCGCGGACCAGGAACCGGGCCAGCTCCTCGTTGTCGGTCAGCACCAGGCGCGCGCCGCCGGCGGCGGCGTCGTAGGGGTGCTCGACGACGACGGCGGCCCGGCCCGGGCCGTACTTCGACGCGGCGATCCGGAAGTACACCGACAGCGAGCTCCACTGTCCTGCCGGATCGGTCTTGAGGTAGATGAACGGGTTGTCCCCCGTCCAGGCGACGGCGCCCGGGCGGACGACGGGGGGAAGGGTCACGGTGCTGGTCTGGGTCATGTCACATCCTCTTCGCGGGTGGTCAGTTGGCGGCGGGCTCGGGCAGCGGGTATCCGTGCGCAGCGCGAAGCTCAAGGAAGTTGCTGGTCGGGGCCCAGCCGAGCTTCCGCTTGGCGCGGGCGGAGGAGAAGACCGAGGCGCGCGGGCTGGCCGCGAAGAGCGCGGCGTCGTGGGCCGGCACCTGTTCGCCGACCACGCGCGGGTACCACTGCAGCGTGGGCTCGGGGTGGCAGGTGTCGTCGGCACTGATGAAGAAGGTGTCAAAGCCGATGCCCTCCGCTTCGACGGCGGCGCGGAAGGCCCGGGCCAGGTCGGAGGCCTCGATGTAGTAAAACAGCCAGCGCAGTTCCGGGTTGTCAATGAAGCCGGTGAATTCGCCCAGCGTCTCGGGCAGCACCACGGCCAGCGGGCGAAGGCAGATTACCGACATTCCCGAACCGCGTGAGACGGCCTGGCCCATGTTCTCCATAATCTGCTTGCTCAGGCTGTAGGCCTGCACGGGGCGCAGCTCATGTTTCTCGTCGACCTGTAAATTCTGCGGCGTCCAGTCCGGGCGCATCTCGGACAGGCCGCAGGCGGAGATGCTCGAGCAGAGCACCACCTTCTCCAGTCCGTTCTCCTCGGCCGCCTGGAGCACATTCCAGGTTCCGAGTGTGTTGACGCGGATGTACTTTTCCGGAGCCGCCTTCCAGTCGTAGTCGATGGCCGCCAGGTGCACGACGGCGTCCGCCCCCTTGAGCGCGGCACGCACCGAATCGAGGTCCATGACATCGACGGACACGTAGTCCACGTCTGCCGGCGGCCGGCCGTTGGGGCCTGCGGACGCGGGGGCCAGATCAGCGTTGCGGACCTCATGCGCCTTGGCGAGTTCCTCGAGCACGTAGCGTCCGACGCGGCCGGAGCCGCCCGTCACGACAACTTTTTTGGGGGTCATCAAATTCTCCTTCTCGTTCGGTTCCTGCCGCTTAGACGCCGGCCGGCGTATTGGCAGCGGCGGCCTCGATGCCGCGGGCCTTCGCATCGGCGGTCCGGTATTTATCGATCAGCCACTCGTTGAGCCGGACCAGCACAACCTCGCTGGGGGCGTAACGTCCGCGTGGAGCGTTGCGGGAGAACATGCCCTTCTGCACCGATTCCCAGGCATAGACATCCTCGACCATGACGTCCTTGAGGTCTTCGGTCTCCATCTTCCATTCCTCTTCAAAGGTCGGCTTGGCCAGCGTGGAGTCGGGGTAAAGCCAGGTAGCCGCAAACACGGAGGTGGTCGGACTTGTCGGCAGCCACATGAAGTACTTGACCTTGTCCGGCATCGCGATCAGCAAAAGGTTCGGCGCCACGGTGACGTAGACCAGCCGCCGGCGCTGCTCATCGGTCAAATCCGGCAGCACCGGCTGCAGGTTCTTGCCGGTGCGGGTGGGCGAAAGATCCTTCTCCAGGCTGATCAGGTCGTAGGCAATAACGCCCTTTTCCGGTTCATTGGCCAGTGAGTCATAGTCGATGCGTTCGGAGGCCGTGTCGTACATCGGGCACCAGCTCTTGGAATGCAGGTGCGCGCAGTGGTAGCACTCGTCACCGAAGATCTTCCAGTTGCAGTTCACCGGGAAGAAGGTCTGTGCCGAGGCAGACTTGAGATCGGACAGGCCCCAGTTGGCCAGGTACGCAGAAAGATTGCCCAGTCTCCCGGCCAGCGGCGGGGTATCCGCATCAAAAGTAATGAAGACGAAGTTCTCCCAGATTTCCGAGCGGATTTCGGGAAGCCTGACGGAGGACTTCACAAAGCAGGGGTTGTCATTCAGGTCCGGAGCGGATTGCAGCTCGCCGTCCAAGCCGTAGACCCACGAGTGGTAGTCACACTTGAACCGGCGGGCATTGCCGGTACCGTCAACCAGGCGCATGGCCCGATGCCGGCAGACATTGGACTGCACCCGGATCGAACCATTGGCCTGGCGGACCACCAGCAGCTGCTCGCCCAGGGCATCGACGGTGAAATAGTCGCCCTTATTGGGAATGTCCGTGGCCCGGCCGATGCACAGCCACTCATGGCCGAACACGGCATCAAGCTCGAAGTCGTAGAAATCCTGCGAGGTAAAGGCTGCAGCTGGAAGGGAGACCACCTCGTTGACGTCACCGCAACTGGCGTCGAATTCTTCCACGGGAATCGGGCTGCGCATGGCTTCTCCTTAGATTGTGGATAAAAGTGCTTGGGTTGCCTGCTGTTGTCCTATAGTGTTCTGTCATACAGAACATATGTCAAGAGGCCGTTCTTTGCGGAAGATTCCGCCGGCAGGCAGCGCCCGCACCCCGAAGGGAAACCCCATGCGCCACATCGCCCCGTATTCACTCGAGAAGACAGCACGGTCCCTGGCTCGCGGCGATACTTCCGCGGTCGAGGCGGTTCGCCGCGCCCTCGACCGCATCGCGCAGACTGACGCCGATGTCCGGGCGTGGGCCGCGCTCGACGCCGACGGTGCGTTGGCTGCTGCAGAACGTTTGGACGGGCTGGTGCCCGCCGAACGCGGCCCCCTGCACGGGGTCCCCATCGGGGTCAAGGACATCATCGACGCCGCCGGCCTGCCCACGCGATGCGGCTCGCAGCTGCGGGACGGCGCTCCGGCGTCATCCGACGCCGCGATCGTCGCCCGGCTGCGCAGGCTCGGCGCCGTCGTGCTTGGCAAGACAGTCACCACCGAATTCGCCTACTTCAGCCCCGGCCCCACCGCCAACCCCCACGACACCACCCGCACCCCGGGCGGGTCCTCCTCCGGCTCGGCGGCCGCCGTTGCCGCCGGGATGGTTCCGCTGGCCCTGGGCACCCAGACGGCCGCCTCGGTATCCCGGCCCGCGGCTTACTGCGGCGTAACCGGCTTCGTGACCGCCCGGGGAACCCACGCGGAAGACGGCATCACGGGGCTCAGCCCCTCCCTCGATTCGCTCGGCTTCCTCACCGCGTCGGTAACTGACATGGACTTCCTGCGCCGGGTGCTTGGCGGTGCAGATGCCGCGGCCGCATTCCCGGCCGCCTGCCCGGCCGCCGCCCCCGCCCCGGCCACCGTGCTGAGCTGGGCCCCGGACGGAAGCTTCGGCGTCGAACCGGCCATGCTCGCCGCGCTCGAACACGCCGAGCGGGAGCTGGCGGCCCTCGGCCACCCGGTGCGGCGCCTGGACTTCGACGAGCGCGGCGCCGGCCTCGTGGACGCCCACACGGTCATCATGGCGTACGACGCCGTGCGGCTGCGCAGCGCCGAGGCTGCCCGCCCCGAGGCAATCAGCCCGCAGCTGGCGGCCCTGTTCGAGGCCGGACGCGCAGTCAGCGACGCCGGCTACGCCGCCGCGCACGGTGTCGTGGCCGAACAGCTCGCCTGGATCCGGGCACAGCTGGCCTACGGCACGGTGCTG
>NZ_JBHTML010000031.1:0-28531 GCF_042679445.1 Arthrobacter sp. GCM10027362 | reverse complement strand
GGGCACGACGGCGCGGGTGCAGCGGCCGCGCCGGCTCCCGTTCCGGCCCGGGCCTGAGCGCGGCTCGTCCGGCGCTTCACCGCCCCCCCACCTCGCTTCGCTCGGTTGGGGCCCCTGCAAGAGAACCGCCCAGGGTCCCCGTGCCGAGCCTGCGAGGCACGGGGCAGGCGGCGAACGCTACCGCTCCGCGGCTCCCCCCACCTCGCTTCGCTCGGTTCGGGCCCCTGCCGCTACCGCTCCGCGGCTCCCCCCACCTCGCTTCGCTCGGTTGGGGCCCCTGCCGCTACGCTTGGGGTCGTGACCGAAGCATCCGTGGCCGGCGCCACGCCCAGTACCCAGATTGCCTACAACCTGACCCTGTCCTGCGCTGACCGGCCCGGAATTGTCGCCGCCGTCGCCGGGGTGCTCGCCAACGCCGGCTGCAACATCGTGGACTCGCAGCAATACGGCAGCCCGGAGTCCGGACGCTTCTTCATGCGCGTGGACGTGAGCACGGACACGGAATACCAGCAGCTGCAGGAGCGGCTGCGGCCGGTGGCCGAATCCTTCCGGATGGACTGGGGCCTGCACCGCGAGGGCGCGAAGATGCGCACCCTGGTGATGGCCTCCAAGTCCGGGCACTGCCTGAACCACCTGCTCTTCCTGCAGCGCTCCGGCACCCTGCCGATCGAAATCCCCGCCATCGTCTCCAACCACACGGACCTGGCCGGGCTGGCCAAGTTCTACGGCATCCCGTTCCACCACATCCCGGTCACCGCGGACACCAAGGAGCAGGCCGAACTGCAGCTGCGCCGGCTGGCGGCCGAGAACGGCGTCGAACTGGTGGTGCTCGCCCGCTACATGCAAATCCTGAGCAACGAACTGTGCACCGACCTGCAGGGCAAGGCGATCAACATCCACCATTCCTTCCTGCCCTCCTTCAAGGGCGCCCGGCCCTACCACCAGGCGCACGCACGCGGCGTAAAGCTGATCGGCGCCACGGCCCACTACGTCACCCCGGACCTGGACGAGGGACCGATCATCGAGCAGGAAGTCATCCGGGTCAGCCACGCCCGCTCCGCCGAGCAGTTCGTGGCGCTGGGCCGCGATGTGGAGGCCCTCACCCTGGCCCGGGCCGTGCAGTGGCACGCCGAGCACCGGGTGCTGCTGGACGGCACCCGCACCGTCGTCTTCAACTGATCCCCCGCCGCCGGCGGCCTCCCGGCGGTCGCAGCATGGAGCCTGCGCACGCGGTCGGGTAGATTCTGTCCATGGGCAGCCAGGAGCAGGACCTGATTCCTCCGGACCCGCGGCGGGACGCCGAACGGGACTCCTTCATCGACGCCTTGGTCGCCGCCCACCGGCACCGGGTCCTGGAGATCGGCTGCGGCACCGGCGAGGACGGGCTGGCCTTCGTCGCCGCAGGGATCAACTACGTGGGTCTGGATCCCTCCGAGGAGAACATCCATGTGGCCAGGGCCAAGCGCCTGGAGGCCGTGGTCGGCAGCCCGGACGAACTGCCGTTCGCGGACGCGACCTTCGACGCCGCCTGGGCCAGGGGGGCGCTGGCGGACGTGCCGGACACGGACCTGTACGGCGTGCTGACCGAGATCATGCGAGTGCTCAAGCCCGGCGCGCCGCTGGCCGCGGGACTGCACTCCGGGCCGGATGGCAGGGGCCCGGATGCAGGTGGCTTCTACGGCGAGCGCAGCGACGAAATGGTCCGAAGCCTGTTCGAGCCGCACGGCGATATCCGCTTCTTCACCTCCTGGGAGCAGGCGGACGGCTCGGGGCGGTGCCAGTTCCTGGTCCTCACCAAACCCTGAGCAGTCCCGGGCGGGCCCTGCCGGTACGCTTATGTCTCATGGCCCACATCATCACCGTTGCCGGGCAGACCCCGGCCATCGACCCGTCCGCCTTCGTCGCCCCCACCGCCACGCTTAGCGGGGATGTCGCCCTCGCCGCCGACGCGAGTGCCTTCTACGGCGTCTCCGTCCGCGGCGACTCCGCCCCCATCCGGGTGGGGGCCGGCAGCAACCTCCAGGACAACGTGGTCCTGCACGCCGACGCCGGCTTCCCCTGCACCGTAGGTGCCGGTGTCAGCGTGGGACACTCCGCCGTCATCCACGGCTGCACGGTCGAGGACAACTGCCTGGTGGGCATGAGCGCCACCATCATGAACGGCGCCGTCATCGGCGCAGGTTCGCTGGTGGCCGCCGGCGCCGTCGTGCTTGAAGGCACCCAGGTCCCGCCGCGCTCGCTGGTGGCGGGCGTGCCTGCCAAGGTCCGGCGGGAGCTGAGCGAGGAGGAATACCAGTCGGTCCTGCGCAACGCCTCCCACTACGTGGAGCTGGCCAAACTGCACCGCGAAGCCAACGCCTGATCCCCCTCGCCCGTACGCGACCCGGGCCGGAAGGCTGCCATTTATCGAACCCGGTAACCGCAGCTCTCCGGCCCGGATGGAAGTGTTCGGGCATGGACGCCGGCGGGCGCGGCGGCAATCATTGATCCATGACGCACATCGTGCCCCCGCCCTGCGCCGAACCGGGCGCGCCGAGCCCCCTCGAGGCTACCGGCCGGCCGCTGCGCTGGGGCGTGGTTTCCACCGGCAGGATGGCCGGCCGCGTCACCGAGGACATCGCCCGGCTTGAGGATGCCGTGCTGCAGGCGGTCAGTTCGCGCAGCGAGGCCAATGCGGTCGAATTCGGTGACCGGTTCGGCTTTGCCGCCTGCTATTTCGACGACGGCCCGGTCCGCGGCTACGAGCGGCTCTTCGCCGACCCGGCGGTGGACGTGGTGTACGTGGCCACCCCGCACGGGCAGCACTACGAGATTGCCAGGCGGGCGCTGGAGGCCGGCAAGCATGTGCTGTGCGAAAAGTCCCTGGCCATCAATGCCCGCGAGGCGGCCGAGCTGATCGAACTGGCCCGCGGCCGCGGCCTGTTCCTGATGGAGGCCATCTGGAGCCGCTTCCTGCCGGCGATCAACCGGGCCTGGCAGATCATTGCCTCCGGCGAACTGGGCACCATCCACTGGGTACAGGCGGACCTGGGCTTTCCCGCGCCATACGATGTCACCACACGGCTGTGGAATCCGGCAGCGGGCGGCGGCGCCCTGCTGGACCTGGCCGTCTACCCGTTGACCTGGGCGCTGGGTGCGCTCGGTTACCCGCAGACCGTCACCGCCGTCGGACACGTGAACGAAGACGGCATCGATGATCAAAACGCCCTGACGCTGACCTACAGCTCCGGCGCCCAGGCGCAGCTGACCTCCTCGCTGCTGGCCTGGTCCCCGCGCACGGCCACGGTGGCAGGCTCGCACGGCTGGCTGCGCACCGATTCCCCGCTGCACAACCCCTCGGAACTGGTCATCGAGCAGCACCGGGGCCGGCTCCGGACCGAGCGCTTCGGGCAGATCGGCAACGGTTTCACCTACCAGCTCCGCGAGGTCACGCGCTGCATCCAGGCCGGCCTGACGGCCAGCCCGACCATGCCGTGGGAACACACGCTGAAAACCATGCGGCTGTTCGACGGCGTCCGCGCCCAGCTGGGAGTCAGCTACATCAACGACCGCATCCCGGCCGCGGACTGAGGAACCGGCCTCCCCGCCCGAGCGGGCGAGGGACGGGGCGGCCGCTGAAAAGTGAGGCGGCAGGGGTCCCCGCCCGAGCGGGCGAGGGACGGGGCGGCCGCTGAACGCTATGCAAGCGGCCGCCGCCGTGGTTACCCTCAAACATGGGCGCAGAAGTCAAGTCCAAAACCTTCAGCCGGGAGCAGCGGACAAAGTACCGGCAGCGGCTCCTGGAGAACCTGGAAACCCTTGCCAGCTACCTGGCCACCGGGCAGTTCGCCGCCACCGGCACCATCGGCCTGGAGCTGGAGCTGAACCTGGCCAATGCGGACTTCTCCCCCGCCCTGCGCAACGCCGCGGTCCTGGAAGCCATCGCGGATCCGGCCTTCCAGACCGAGCTCGGCGCGTTCAACATCGAGCTGAACCATCCGGCCCTGTCCATCGCCGGTCCGGGGCTCAAGCAGCTCGAGGACAACCTGCGCGCCCAGCTCAACCGCGCAAACGAGCGCGCAGCGGAGAAGAATGCCGACATCCTGATGATCGGCATCCTGCCCACGCTCAAGCGCGGCCTGCTGGAGGACATGTCCTGGCTCAGCCCGGGCAAACGCTACGCGGCCTTGAACACCTCGGTACTGCAGGCCCGGGGCGAAGACGTGCTGCTGGAACTGCGCGGCATCGAGTCCCTCTCCTTCTACGCCAAGAACATCGCCCCGGAAGCGGCCTGCACCAGCGTCCAGCTGCACCTGCAGGTCCAGCCACAGGAATTCGCCCCGGTCTGGAACGCCGCCCAGGTCATCGCCGGACCGCAGGTGGCGCTGGCAGCGAACTCCCCCATTTTCATGGAGACCCTGCTTTGGCACGAGACGCGCATCGAGCTGTTCAAGCAGGCCATCGACACCCGGCCGCCGGAGATGCGCAACCAGGGCGTCCGGCCGCGCGTCTGGTTTGGGGAGCGCTGGATCACCTCCATCTTCGACCTGTTCGAGGAAAACGTCCGCTACTTCCCCGCCCTGCTGCCCGAACTCGCACGCAGCACCGGCCGGCACACCGTAGGCGGTGCGCCGCTGCTGCCGGAGCTGCTGCTGCACAACGGCACCGTGTACCGCTGGAACCGGCCGATCTACGACCCGGGCAAGGACCAGCCCCACCTGCGGCTGGAAAACCGGCTGCTGCCGGCCGGCCCCACCGTGCTGGACACCGTTGCCAACGCGGCCTTCTTCTTCGGCCTGGTCCGCGTGCTCAGGACCGCGGAGCGTCCGCTCTGGACCCGGATGGCCTTCAAGACCGCAGCGGACAACTTCCTGGCCTGCGCCCGGACCGGACTGGAGGCCACGGTGTACTGGCCGGGCATCGGGGACATGCCGGTCACCGAACTGATCCTGCGCCACCTGCTGCCGATGGCCGCCAACGGCCTCGAACAGCTGGGCGTGGACGGCGAGCTGATCGGCAGGTACCTGGACGTGCTGCGCACCCGGACCCAGTCGGAACAGAACGGGGCCGCCTGGCAGATCGCCGCCCTGCGCCGGTTCGAGGCCTCCGGCCTGGACCGCAGTACCGCACTGACCGAGATGACCCGCCATTACTGGGAAAACATGCACACCAACCAGCCGGTGCACACCTGGCCGCTGCCGTAGGCGCGGTCGTCCGGCCGGCTCAAGGCTGCCGAGGCCGCAGGCTGGTCACCGAGAGGCGGCTTCGCGCCGGTGCTGGTCGATTGCCATCGCGATGAGCAGGAGGCCGCCGGCCGGGCTCGTGCCGCCGGGCAGCACCGCGGTGAGTACCTGGAGTCGGAACAAGCGGCGCGCCCGCGGCGGGTACCGCCGTCGTTCCGCTTCGCCCAGGGCAGGAAAAACGTCTGGCACTCCCCTAACTAGAGTGCTAACTTATACACATAGTTGAGTCGAAAAGACTCAACTATGGCAGGTCAGCACCGCTCCGGGAGGAGCGATGAAGCGAAGGAGTTGATGAGAATGGCCATGAACCTTGATCCGTTCCGTGAGCTGGACCGCGTCGCCGCATCCCTGCTGGAGCGCCGGCAGGGTCTGCGCCAGATGCCGATGGACCTCTATCGCGAGGGTGACCACTACGTCCTGGCCGCAGACCTGCCGGGCATCGATCCGGCCTCGGTGGACATTGACGTCGACGGCCAGTTGCTGACCATTCGCGCTGAGCGCGCGCTGGGCGGCGCGGAGGGCGTGAAGTGGCTGACCCGCGAACGCGAGAGCGGCTCCTTCCTGCGCCAGCTCAACCTGGGGCAGGGCATCGACATCGACGCCATTTCGGCACAATATGAAAACGGCGTGCTCAGCGTGACCATCCCCGTGAGCGAACGCGCCAGGCCGCGCAAGATCGAAGTTGCCACCGGCGCGGGCGCGCCGCAGGTCGGCGCAACGGCCGGTCAGCCGGCCGAAGCCAAGTAGCCTCCGTACATGACGGCGGCCCCGTACCTTCCGGCGAAGGTACGGGGCCGCCGTCAGGCGCCGGACACCGCTACTTGCGCAGCGTGGCGATTACCTCGTTGAGCGTGGCCGAGGGACGCATCACGGCCGAGGCCTTGGACTCGTCCGGATGGTAGTAGCCGCCAAGGTCCACCTCGGAGCCCTGGACCGACAGCAGCTCGTCGTTGATGGCCTGTTCCTTGGAGCCCAGCGCCTCGGCCACGGCGGAGAAGGCCTTGGCCAGCTCCGAGTCCTCGGCCTGCTTGGCCAGCTCCTGGGCCCAGTACGTGGCCAGGTAGAAGTGGCTGCCGCGGTTGTCGATCTCCCCCACCTTCCGGCTCGGGGACTTGTTCTCGAGCAGGAAGGTGCCGGTGGCCCGGTCCAGGGTGTCCGCCAGGACCTGGGCGCGCTTGTTGCCGCTGGTGGCGGCCAGGTGCTCGAAGCTGGCGGCCAGGGCCAGGAACTCGCCCAGGGAATCCCAGCGCAGGTGGTTTTCCTTCAGCAGCTGCTGCACGTGCTTCGGAGCCGAACCGCCGGCGCCGGTCTCGAACAGGCCGCCGCCGTTGAGCAGCGGCACGATGGAGAGCATCTTGGCGCTGGTGCCGAGTTCGAGGATCGGGAACAGGTCGGTCAGGTAGTCGCGCAGCACGTTGCCGCTCACCGAAATGGTGTCCTCGCCCTTGCGGATGCGCTCCAGCGTGAAGGCGGTGGCCTCCTCCGGGGCCATGATTTCGATCTGCAGGCCCTCGGTGTCATGCTCCTTGAGGTACGCGGTGACCTTGCTGATCAGGTTGGCGTCGTGCGCACGGGTCTTGTCCAGCCAGAAGACCGCAGGCATCTTGGAGGCGCGGGCGCGGGTGACGGCGAGCTTGACCCAGTCGCGGATCGGCAGGTCCTTGGTCTGGCAGGCGCGCCAGATGTCGCCCGGGGCGACCTCGTGGTCGATGATGACGTTGCCGTCGCCGTCAACCACCTGCACGGTGCCGGCGGCCTGGATCTCGAAGGTCTTGTCGTGGCTGCCGTATTCCTCAGCCGCCTGAGCCATCAGGCCGACATTGGGCACGGTGCCCATGGTGACCGGGTCGTAGGCGCCGTTGGCGCGGCAGTCGTTGATGACCACCTGGTAGATGCCCGCGTAGGAGCTGTCCGGCAGCACGGCCAGGGTATCGGCTTCCTGGCCGTCCGGGCCCCACATGTGGCCGGAATTGCGGATCATGGCCGGCATCGAGGCGTCGACGATGACGTCGCTGGGCACGTGCAGGTTGGTGATGCCCTTGTCGGAATCCACCATGGCCAGCGCCGGACCCTCGTCGAAGCCCTTCTTGATCGCCGCCTCGACGCCTTCGCGCACGTCGGCCGGCAGCTCGGAGAGGCCGTTGAGGATGGAGGCCAGGCCGTTGTTAGGGCTCAGGCCGGCGGCGGCCAGCTGCTCGCCGTACTCGGCGAACAGGTCAGGGAAGTAAGCCCTGACCACGTGGCCGAAGATGATCGGGTCGGAGACCTTCATCATGGTCGCCTTCAGGTGGGCCGAAAGCAGGACGCCCTCCTCCTTGGCCCGGGCAACCTGGGCTGCCAGGAACTCGTCCAGGGCGGCGGCGCGCATCACGGTGCCGTCCACTACTTCGCCGGCCAGGACCGGGAAGGAATCCTTGAGCACCGTGACGGTGCCGTCCGCGGCAACGTGCTGGATCTTGACCGTGCCGTCGGTGGGCATGATCACGGACTGCTCGTTCGAGCGGAAGTCGTCCGCGCCCATGGTGGCGACGTTGGTCTTCGACTCCGGGCTCCAGGCACCCATGTGGTGCGGGTTCTGGCGGGCGTAGTTCTTCACCGAGGCAGGAGCACGGCGGTCCGAGTTGCCCTCGCGCAGGACCGGGTTGACGGCGCTGCCCTTGATCTTGTCGTAGCGGGCCCGGATCTCCTTGTCCTTGTCGGAAGCGGGATCGTCGGGGTAGTCCGGCAGTGCGTAACCCTGGCCCTGCAGCTCGGCGATGGCCGCCTTCAGCTGCGGAATGGAAGCGCTGATGTTCGGCAGCTTGATGATGTTGGCTTCCGGCTTCTTGGCGAGTTCGCCCAGTTCAGCCAGTGCGTCGCCGATCCGCTGCTCTTCGGTAAGGAAATCGCCGAAGGCAGCAATGATACGGCCAGCCAGCGAGATGTCGCGGGTTTCCACTTCCACACCTGCGGTCGAGGCATAGGCCTCGATGATCGGCAAGAACGAATGCGTAGCCAGCATTGGCGCTTCGTCAGTGTGGGTATAGATAATCTTGGCCATTTGTGAGGCGTCTCCCTGCAAGGTCTACGGGTATCAGGAATTCTGATCTGATCTCAACATTCCCAATTTACCCGAGGAGACCGGCCGGGTGCTTACGACGGCGGCGGCCCGCCTTAACAAAGGCAGGCCGCCGTCGCGGGTTGGCTTCTTAGTGGAAGAAGTGGCGTGCGCCGGTAAAGTACATGGTGATGCCGGCCGCCTTCGCCGCCTCGACCACTTCCTCGTCGCGGACCGAGCCGCCGGGCTGGACCACTGCCTTGACGCCGGCGTCGATGAGGATCTGCAGGCCGTCGGCGAACGGGAAGAATGCGTCCGAGGCGGCGACGGCGCCGCGGGCGCGCTCCGGAGCAGCGGAACCCTCCACGTTTGCGGCACCGCCGGCGGAATCGGCACCGGACTCCACGGCCACACCCAGCGTGTTGGCCCGTTCCACGGCCAGCCGGCAGGAGTCCAGGCGGTTGACCTGGCCCATGCCGATGCCCACTGCGGCACCGTTGGAAGCCAGCAGGATGGCGTTGGACTTTGCCGCCCGGACCGCGCGCCAGGCGAAGGCCAGATCCGCCAGCGTCGCGTCATCGGCAGCCTCGCCGGCGGCCAGCGTCCAGTGGGCCGGGTTATCGCCCTCGGCATCGATCCGGTCCGAGGCCTGCAGCAGCATGCCGCCGGAGACCTGCTTGTACTCGACGGTGTCCCGGGCGAAGCCCTCGGGCAGGACCAGCAGGCGGATGTTCTTCTTGGCGGAGAGGATTTCCACGGCCTCGGGCTCGAAGGCCGGGGCGACGACGACCTCGGTGAAGATGTTCTTCACCGTCTCGGCCATGGCCCTGGTGACCGGGCGGTTCGCCGCGATCACGCCGCCGAAGGCGGACACCGGGTCGGTGGCGTGGGCCTTGGCGTGCGCGTCGGCGATCGGGTCCGCCGCATCCGGGGAGGCGACGGCGATGCCGCACGGATTGGCGTGCTTGACGACGGCGACGGCCGGCTCGGCGAAGTCGAAAGCGGCGCGCACCGCAGCATCGGCGTCGACATAGTTGTTGAAGCTCATCGCCTTGCCGTGCAGCTGCTCGGCCTGGGCGATGCCCGGCTCCGCGCCCACCTCCACATACAGCGCGGCGGCCTGGTGCGGATTCTCGCCGTAGCGCAGCGACTCGGAACGCTCCAGCGCCAGGCCCGCGTACGGCGGGAACTTCGGCGCGGCCTCGCCGGCCTCGACGTCGTCGCCGAACTGCTCGGCAGTCCACTTCGCCACTGCGGTGTCGTAGGCGGCGGTGTGCGCGAAGGCCAGGGAGGCCAGCCGGCGGCGGGTCTTCAGGTCGAAGCCGCCGGACTTGGCCGCCTCCACGACGTCGCCGTACTTGGCCGGGTCCACCACGATTGCCACGGACGGGTGGTTCTTCGCCGCCGCGCGGACCATGGAGGGACCGCCGATGTCGATCTGCTCCACGACCTCGTCCTGGCTGGCACCGGACTTCACCGTCTGCACGAACGGGTACAGGTTGACGACCACCAGGTCGAAGGGCTCGACTTCGAGATCCTTGAGCTGCTGGACGTGGTCCTCCAGCCGGCGGTCGGCCAGGATGCCGGCATGCACCCGCGGGTGCAGGGTCTTGACGCGTCCGTCCAGGCACTCGGGGAACCCGGTGAGCTCGGAAACTTCGGTAACGGGAACGCCCGCGGCCGAAATCTTCTTGGCCGTGGAACCGGTGGAGACGATGCTGACCCCGGCGGCGTGCAGGCCCTGCGCCAGCTCCTCCAGTCCGGTCTTGTCGTACACCGAGATCAGGGCCCGGCGGATGGGAACACGGTCAAGCTGGTTCAAGCTCACGCAAATCTCCGTAAGAGTCAAGGGTGGGATGGCTCCAGTCTAGCGTTCGCCGCCTGCCCCATGCTTCGCAAGCTCAGCACGGGGACCGCGGACAGGCTCACTTGCCGAGGGACCCGCGAGCGAAGCGATCGGCGGGAGGCCGGTAGACGGCGGCATGCGCCGGCGGCCACGGGCAGCGTGGGCCGCGTCCAGGCACCGGCAGTAGAGTTTTCGTAAGGGACCGGCACAGGCCCTGCCGCGCCGCCGGGCACCGCGCAACTGCCCGTTCCCCGCCCCTGTCCTCCAGCCGGGAAGGCCCCATGACCCAGACCCAGCACCTGCCAACAGGCGACCACATCGTCCAAGAGCTGCCCTGGCGCTGGAAAGTCCAGGGCAAGATCTTCTTGATCGGCGGTTTGGGCTTTATGTTCGACGCTTGGGACGTCACGCTCAACGGCGTGCTCATCCCGCTGCTCTCGGACCACTGGGACCTGGCGCCGACGCAGGCTGCCTGGATCGGCACCGCCAACCTGGTGGGCATGGCCCTGGGCGCCTTCGTGTGGGGCTCCATCGCGGACGTGATCGGGCGCCGGGTCGCCTTCACCGCCACGCTACTGGTCTTTTCCCTCTTCACCGTGTGCGGGGCCCTGGCCCCGGACATCACCTGGTTCTGCATCTTCCGGTTCATCGCCGGCTTCGGCCTGGGCGGCTGCGTCCCCGTGGATTACGCGCTGGTCGGTGAGTTCACCCCGCGCCGGCAGCGCGGCCGGGTGCTGACCGCCATGGACGGCTGGTGGCCGGTGGGAGCGGCGCTGTGCGGCTTCGTCTCAGCCGGCATTATGGCCACCGTGGCGGACTGGCGCTGGACAATGCTCATCATGGTGCTGCCGGCACTGCTGGTGTTCTGGGTCCGGCGCTCGGTGCCCGAGTCCCCGCTCTATCTGGTCAGCAAGGGTCGGACCGAGGAGGCCCGGCGCGTGATCGACGGACTGGTCGAACGCACCGGCGGCACGGTGCAGGAATGGCGGCTGCCGGACCCGGAACAGGCGCCGAAGCTCTCCTTTGGCAATGTCTTCGAGAAGTTCGTGGACGTCTGGCGGTTCAACTGGAAGATCACCGCCGCGGCCTGGGCCCTGTTCTTCAGCGTCCTGCTGGTCTATTACCTGGCGCTGACCTGGATGCCCCGGATCCTGATCGGGGCCGGCTTCGAATCCGTCCGCGCCTTCCTAACGACGGCGGGCATGGCCGCCGCCGGCATCCTCGGCGTCGTCGTGGCGGCGGCACTGGTGGAAAAGACCGGACGCAAATGGATTCTGGCCATCACCGGCCCGCTCTCCGCCCTGGTCCTGGTGATGGTGGCCCTGGTGCTTGAGGCGCCCGCCGCTGTTGTCTTTTGGCTGCTCGTATACGGGTTCATGGTGCAGGTGGCCATCCCGGTGCTGTACGCCTACGTCTCCGAGCTCTACCCGACGGCCCTGCGCGGCTCAGGCTTCGGCTGGGCGTCCACCTTCTCGCGCATCGGCGCCGGCTTCGGCCCGCTGGTCTTCGTCTCGGTCATGTGGCCGAACCTGGGACTGGTCTGGTCCTTCGCGATCGCCGGGGCGCTGGTGCTGCTGTCGGTGCTGTGGATGGCCCGGTGCGCACCGGAAACCAAGGGAAGCGAACTGCACTAGACCGCAGAGCGTCCATGGCCGGCCTGCCCCGGAAGGGCAGGCCGGCCATGGGTCCCTGCTGACCTGTTACGCACGAATCCGCAGTTTCCTGCGTACCATTTTCGGCCGCGTCGGCGTGAAGGCCTATCCGGGCAGCTGCGCGTCGGGGGTTTCCTTGACGGAGACCATGTGCCAGGCGCCCTCTGCGTACCTGGCCCTGACGGTCAGCACGGTCCCGTCCGGATTCCAGTCGGTGGAGTCCACGACCTTCCCGCCCTTGCCCATGGTGGTGCTGGCATCCTCCATGAACGGAACGAGGGCGCTGAGAATGCCCTTCCTGTCCTGCTTCCCCATGACGATCACGTTCAGGGCCTTCGGCTGGCCGCCAACGATCCAACCGCCGTCGGCGTAAACGGCCTCTATCTCATCCGCCTCTGCCAGGCAGGGGGCGCAGTCCGCCGCGATGCCGCGCATCAGCCGGGCGTCGCCGGTCTGGAGCGCATAGTTCTTGGCATCGAAGTAGTAGTAGGTGAACGAGGCCAGCCCTTCGGCGCTGTCCTGGTACATCCGCTTGTTCGTCTCCGGAGGGCGGACGTTCTGGGCCGGAGCCTGCGTGCCCGCCGGCACGGGCTTAGCTTCGGCAGGCTGCTCCGATGCAGTGTCCGTGCCGCAGGCGCTGAGCGCCAGCACGGCAGCCGCCAAGGCGACGAACAATACGGTTTTCTTCATGGTCTCCCCTGAGCTGGTGGTGTGAGTGGGCGCAGCGCCGTCAAAACCCTATCCAGCTACCGGGGAGGAAAGTTTGAAAAGAACGCTTCAAGTGGTGCGGATCATAGGAAAATTCGAGGTCGACCCCTTTCAACAGGCACCGTAGTGCGCCAAGGCTGGAACCATCGCCGTAATGCCAGGCATATTCGATGGGATTTGCCTCGATCCTCACGTCCTGCCCGAGGATCTGGATGTCAAAGCGCTGTTTGGCGGCGTCGGCATATGTGCCCACCCGCGGCGCTGCCGCTGCAGGCCGTAAGCCCCAGGGCATAGACCGCCACAGCTGCAGCATTCGGGCGCGCGTGAATAGAACGGTCATACGGCCCACCTGCACCCCCATGTGCTGGCTGGGCTGCTGACTCATTGCGTGGGGTCAGTCTATGCACATGGTGGGGGCCGGTGCGAAGTTTATCCACAGATTGCGGCGGGGACCGCTTCCCACCCGTCTGCCGGCGCCGGTGGCTCGGCGGCGGCCCGGCCTAACGGCTCAACGGGCTGACGAGAGCTCGCGCAGCGTTTCGACGAGCAGTTTCCGCTCCTCGACCTTGATCCGCTCGTGCAGCTCTTCCTCGGTATCCCCCTCCAGCACGGGCACCGCGGCCTGTGCAAGGATCGGGCCGGTGTCCACACCGGAGTCCACCAGGTGCACCGTCACGCCGGTGACCTTCACGCCGTGCCTCAGCGCATCGCGCACGCCGTGCGCTCCGGGGAAGGACGGCAGCAAAGCGGGATGCGTGTTGACCATGCGCCCTTCGAAAGCGGCCACGAACTCGGCGTCGAGGATGCGCATGAAGCCGGCCAGCAGCACCACGTCCGGTGCGTGTTCCAGCACGGCGGCCTGCAGGGCACGGTTCCAGTCCGGCCGGCTCGCGTAGTCGGCCGGCGGCACGGTGAACGTGGGAATGCCGGCGTCGGCCGCACGCTTCAGGCCAAGGCAGCCGGGCACGTCGGAGCCCACCGCGGCTATCTCCAGGTCCAGTTCCCCCGCCTTGACCGCGTCAATGACGGCCTGGAGGTTGGTGCCTGAACCGGAGACGAGTACCACGATGCGCATGGGTTCAACTTTAGGCGCCAGCCTCGCCCAGCACCCAACCGCCTCCCGCCGCCCGCGAGCTCGCGACGGGACCCTCGGCGGTTAGGCTTTAACCCATGCGCGAACAGACCCGGCCGCAGCCCGCCGCAGACCAGCACAGCTCCCCCAGGTTGTTCCTGCGCGTGCTGTTCCTGCTGGTGCTGGCCACGTTGCTGGCCTACCCGCTGCCGCTGCCGTGGAAGGTGGCCGCCCCGGCACTGGGCATTGCCGCGGTTGTGGTTTCCATCGTCGGGCTCGCGCGGGCGCGGCGGGCCCGGGAAGCGGGGTCCTTGCGCGCCATTTTTGTCCTGGGCCTGGTGGTGTCCCTGTTCTTTGTCGTCACCGCGCTGGCCCAGGTGGCGTTCTGGCCGCTGACCGCAGAATACGAGCAGTGCATGCGCTCGGCCCTCACCCACACCGCGCAGGAGCGGTGCACAGCCGACTACGAGCAGCGGCTGCAGGATCTGAGCAACATCCTCAGGCGTTAGTACGACGGCGGAAAGCGCCTTCGCGCCGGCGGCGCGGCTCGCGTTCGAGCCACGGTCCGGCGGCGGCGCCGATGAGGACGCCAACGGCCGCCTCAGCCCCCACCCAGAGGGCCGTCTGCCAGGGATCGGGTCCGAGGTCCACCAGCCGCCCGATGCCCAGCGATCCCTTGGTCAGCCAGGCCGTCAGCGCCGCGCAGCAGCCGGTGACGGCGCCGATCAGAACACCCAGGCACAGGGTCGACACCGTCGCGGTGAACCAGCGGGCGCGCACCTTGATGGCCAGCCATTCATCGAAGTGGTTTTCGCCCTCGCGGATGAACCACCATCCGGCCAGCACACCGGCGGCCATCGGCAGCATCAGGCCGGCCAGGCCGAAGGACAGCTCCCCGGTCGGCAGCGCACCGAGCACCGGGACGGAGGGCAGCGGTCCGACCGTCGTCTCCATGGGGGTCAGCAAGCTGCCGGTGCCAATGGCGAACCCGGCCCCGGAGGCCCAGGCCAGCGTCCAGCCGACGAAGTTGGGAATCAGGCCCAGCTGCACCACGGTCAGGACGGATCCGCCGACGACGCCGGGGCTGAGCTGTTCGTAGATTTCCACGATCTCGGCCCAGTGCACGGCGATGGCCACCGCCAGCAAGGCGGCGGACAGGCAGACGGCGGCGGCGATCGCCACCAGCCCGGCCCGGATGACGGCCCAGAGGTAGGAGCCGGCCCAGCGGGAATGCTGGCTGGTCTTGCGCACCCAGGCCGCGGCGTCCACGCCAATGAGCCGCGCCCAGGATCCGGCCTCGCGGCGGGCCCCGACCAGCAGCCCTGCTCCTGCCGCAATCAGCGGGATGAGGGCCCCGGCGAGCACCGAGATCCCGACTTCGTCCGTGCGGACCAGGGAGGCGGTAGCCGCGCCGATGAGCGCATAGACGGTCAGTGCGCCGGTCAGTGCCTGCCACAACTGGTCGGTGTAGGAGGCGCGGGCCAGGCGGCGGCCGGCGCGCCAGGACAGGAAGAACGGGATCAAGGTCAGGCCCAGCGGCACCAGGGACAAGGTGCCGCCGAGGGCATCCGAACCGTCGCCGCCGGCAACCTGCAGCGGCACGCCGTGGATCAGCAGCCATGCCTGCCCGGCCAGCCGGCCCAGCGAGTCGAAGGTCCGGTCCTTGAAGCCGTCCGCGAACCAGACCGCCACCAGCGGCAGGACGACGGCGAGCGCGGACAGCAGCGCGCATTGGAAGAATTCGAAGCCGCCCTGCAGCCACAGGGGCATGGGCAGTTCGGTCTGGCCCAGGCGCCGTTTGAGTTTCATCTTCTCCATGGTGCCATCCCGCACCGCCGGCGCGGCTGATAGACGCGGCCCGGGCATCGCGCGTGCCGATCGGTTGCCGGACGGACGGCGACGGTCGTGGAATGTGCCCGGCCGAAGCGGTTTTCCCGCCCCGCGGAATTATCCGGAATTACTGCATTCCCGAAAAAACAGAAAGGGCGGCCGGTACCCGGTAAACGGGGACCGGCCGCCCGCGGGGCGGAAATTCAACACGGATAGTCAACGCGGAAAAAACATCGCGGACACAACCCGGATTTCCGCCGGCCTGCCTGCTCCACGCCGGCTTCCGCCCCGGCATTGCGGGGCAGCCTGCATGAAGCTAACGAACGGCGTCCTTGCGGCGCTTGGGGGTCAGGTCATTCTCCATTGCCGCCTTCGCGCGCTTGTCCGCACGCTTTTCCTTAATAGATTTCCCCTGTTTCTTGTTATTCGAACCCTGCGGCGACTTTCCGGACATTCCATCTCCTTCATCAACATGAAACCCCTTCGGTCCTAGAGACCATACCCCATTTAAAAATAAAAGCCAGTCCAGGCCCGGGCCCTCCGGAGCTACGGCTTCAGCACCACCTTGATGCAGCCGTCCTCCTTTTTCTGGAACTTCTCGTACATGGCCGGCGCCTCGTCCAGCGGGGCGCGGTGGGTGACCAGATCACCAACGCCCAGCGGATCGGCGTCGTCCTCCACCAGCGGCAGCAGGTCCCCGATCCAATGCCTGACGTTGCATTGGCCCATGCGCAGCTGGATCTGCTTGTCGAACATGGTCATCAGCGGCATGGGATCCGAGTGGCCCCCGTAGACGCCGGAGACGGAGATGGTTCCGCCGCGGCGGACGGCGTCGATGGCCGTGTGCAGCGCGGAGAGCCGGTCCAGCCCCGCGGTCTTCATGGCGGCCTTGGCCAGCGGCGGGGGCAGGATCCCGACGGCGGCCTGGGCGGTGGCGGCGCCCGGCGAGCCGTGCGCCTCCATGCCGACGGCGTCGATCACGGCGTCCGGGCCGCGCCCGCCGGTCATCCCGCGCAGGTCCTCGGCACACTGGCTCCCCCAGTCCAAGGTGGCGACACCGTGCCGCTCGGCCATGGCCCGGCGATCGGGAATGCCATCCACACCAATCACCCGGTAGCCCAGATGCTTGCCAATCCGGGTGCAGAACTGGCCCACCGGCCCCAGGCCCAGCACTGCCAGCGTCCCCCGGTCGGGAACGTTGGCGTAGTCCACCGCCTGCCAGGCCGTCGGCAGGATATCCGAGAGGAACAGGTACCGCTCGTCGTCGGCGTCGGGATTGTCGATTTTGACCGGCCCGTAGTCCGCGTAGGGCACCCGCAGGTACTCGGCCTGTCCGCCGGGGATCGAGCCGTAAAGCTCGGTGTAGCCGAACAGCGCGGCACCCATGCCGTGCGCCCTGTTCTGCGTGGTTTCGCACTGCGACTGCAGGCCGATCCCGCACATGTAGCACTGGCCGCACGCGATGTTGAACGGCACCACCACCCGGTCCCCCGGCTTCAGGCTGGTAACGGCGGAGCCCACCTCCTCAACGATCCCCACCGGTTCGTGGCCGAGGATGTCGCCCTTGTGCATGAAGGGCCCCAGCAGCTCGTACAGGTGCAGGTCGGATCCGCAGATGGCGGTGGAGGTGACGCGGATGATGGCGTCCGCAGGCTCCTGGATCTGCGGATCCGGCACCTCCTCGACACTCAGGTGCCGTTTTCCCTGCCAGGTCAGCGCTTTCATGGGATCTCCTGTCCGTGGACGGCTACCCGCGCGCCGGACGCGGGCCGGTTCCGTCCCCACCGTACTCCCGGGCCCGCATGAGGACCAGTACGACTGCAGCAGCTCCAGCGGCGACGGGCAGCACTTCGGCGATGACCGCGTCGATGCCGGACTCGCGCCTTGCCGGCACTGCGTCCGCGGAGGTGTCCCGTGCCGCGCCCCCAGGGCAATGACCGCCGCGGCGCGCCCGCCGACGGCGGCCGGCACTACCGTACGAGCCTGGAACGGGCCGGACCGCCCCGGCGCCTTCACCGGGACAGTCCGCGTGGTGTGGCCGCGGGATCTGCGGCCGGCTCAGGAGCCGGAGACTTCGTATCCTGCTTCGCAGTGTGCGCAGGTCATGCCGGCCCCCTGGCAGGTTCCCGATTCCTGGCCGCCGGCTGCCGCCGGGTCGGTTTTCACGGCACCGTTCGTGTGCGGGGAGCAGCACGCGCACCCGGCGGAGGCGCTGGCGGTAAGGAAGAGTTCGCGAGCCAGTTGGCTGACGGCGTGTTCCGGTGCCAGTAAACATTTACCCATAAGGGGTATATGCCGAAGTGGTATGCCTTATGGCGGCGCATCATTCGCAGGTTGCCGGATTCAGCACCCGGCCCGGTCCCCGGTATCCTGACGACGGGGGACGGCCACGGAACGAAAGGCGGAACGATGAAAGGCAGGATGCCTCCTTTCCCTCTCCCTTTCCGCCACCCCCTGGCAGCGCTCCTGGGTTTGGCCGCAGTCATTGTGGGAATTCTCGGGATGCACATGCTTTCCGGCTCGCATAACAGCCCCCGTCCGGACGGGCAGGCCTTAACCTTCGCGGCAGCCGCCGATCACAGGCACCACCACCTTGGGGAACAGCCCGCTGCGGCTGCAGCAGACGGGTCCGAAGCCGCATCGCAAGCGGCCGGCTGCGCCGGCCCGTGTGGAGACGGCCACGCACTGATGGACACCATTTGCATCCTCATGGCGGTCGTGGCCGGGTTCTCCGTCCTGTTCTTCGCCAGATATCTCCTGCTGACGGGCCGGCACAGCCGGCGCGGACCGCCGGGTTCGTTTGTCCCGGCACGGCCGGTTTTCCGGTCCCCTTCCCTGGTTCAGCTCTGTATCAGCCGCACGTAGAGTCCAGCTCCCTTCCCACCCCTTCGGAAGGGCCCATCCGGCGTGCCCGCATTTGACATGCGGCAGCGATAGACAGCTCATCCACAGAACCACTTTTGAAGGACAAACCCCATGAAGCGCCATACCTCCCTGTCCGCGACCGCCCTGGCAGCCGCGCTCGTCCTGGCCGGCTGCGGCTCCGCCGAATCCGGTTCCTCCGAAAGCTCGATGCCCGGCATGGACCACGGTGCCACCGCACAGTCCCCGTCGGCGCCCGCGTCGGATACGGCAGCAGCCCACAACAGCGCGGACGCCATGTTTGCCCGCATGATGATTCCCCACCACCAGCAGGCCGTGCAGATGAGCGAGATTATGCTCGCCAAGGACGGCCTCGACCCGCAGATCACCCGGCTGGCCGAACAGATCAAGGCCGCGCAGGCCCCCGAGATCGAGACGATGACCGGCTGGCTGAAGACCTGGGGCGACCACTCCTCCATGTCCGGGAACCACGGCATGGAGGGCATGATGACCGAGGAGGACCTCGCCGCCCTCGAAAAGGCCCAGGGCACCAAGGCCTCCAAGATGTTCCTGACCCAGATGATCGCCCACCACGAGGGCGCCATCACGATGGCCGAGGAGGAAGTCTCCAACGGCTCCAACCCCGAGGCCGTCGCCCTGGCCAAGACGATCGTGAAGGACCAACGGGCCGAGATCCAGAAGATGAAGGACCTTCTCGCCGGTCTCTGACAGCTTCAAGTCCTGCTGTGGGGCGCAGGCATTCGTGCGTCCCACAGCCCGTCGCCCACCTGCCTTTCTTTTCACGGAGTAACAATGCCCTCCAAGCCCTTCCCCCTGCACGCCCTCAGGACAGGCGCCCTGGCCGCCGCTGCCGCCGCGTCAATGCTGCTGGCCGGCTGCTCCGGCCAGCCGGCCGGCTCCCAGACATCCGGGGCCGCACCCGCGGAGAACCCGTACGGCCACATCCACGGGGTCAGCGTGGACCCGGAGTCCGGCCATGTCCTGCTGGCCACCCACAACGGACTCTTCGATGTCACCGGCGGGTCCCCGAAACGGACCGGCCCGGTGATCGACCTGATGGGCTTTACCTCCGCCGGGGACGACCATTTCTACGCCTCCGGACATCCCGGCCCCGGCACCAACCTGCCCGATCCCGTCGGCCTGATCCGCTCCGACGACGGCGGCAAAACCTGGCAGCCGCTCTCCCGGCAGGGCGAATCCGATTTCCATGCCCTGACCGTTACCCGTGACGGCATCGTCGGCTACGACGGGCAGCTGCGGATGACCAAGGACCTGAAAAAATGGACGACGGCCCACACCGACATCGAGCCCTACAACCTGGCTGGAACCGCCACCAGCACCGTCCTGCTGGCGACCACCGAACAAGGGGTCCAGCGCTCGGACGACGGCGGGAAAACCTGGGACCTTCCCGCCGGCGCACCGGTCCTGCTCGTCACCACGTTCGCCGACGACGCGGCCGCGGTTGGCGTGGCACCCGACGGCACCGTCCACATCAGCCGCGATACGGGACGGACGTGGCAGGAGGCAGGTAAGGCGTCAGGCCAACCCGCCGCCGTCGCCGCGGTGCCCGGCGAAGGCACGACGGTGCGGATATGGGTGGCCACCACCGCCGGCCTGGAATACTCCGCAGACAGCGGATCAACGTTCGAGCCCCTGGGGAAGCGAAGCCAGCCATGACACCCTTTCCCAAACCAGGACCGGGCAGGCCCCGATCGGAAGTTTCCCGGCGAAGGCACAGGCAGCGCCGAAGCCTTCTACGAACGACCGGGCTGGATGTCCACCGAGGAACACGTGTCCCGGGACGGGTCCCGCTCAAAAACGTACCGATACGGGTTCGCAACGGAGGCAGACCGGTAACGTCGCCCTGGCCTGGAAGCCGCATCTTCCGGCCGCCGGTGGCGGAGCGGCCGGAGCAACCGTGGCTGGCGCTGGGGTCGACGTGGTCCTGGCGCGCCTGCCGGGCGAGCAGCTCCGCCGGCCGGTGCCGCGATGGACGGGTGCCGTACGCCTCAGCTCCGCGGTTGCGTGTGGCCTCAAAGGCCGATCCTGACGTTGCCATGTGCGGGCCGGGGAGGATGCCCGGCAGCAGTCCCACAATTACCCGCGCGCGCCGCGGGACGCAATTTTTCGCGCGCCGTTCACCGGCAGGACACGCCGCGCTCCCCCGGCGTCCGCCGCCGTCGGCCAGGGTGGAGGCGTGCGGATTGTGGTAGTTGCCGAGTCCTTCCTGCCCCACATGAACGGGGTCACCCACTCCCTGCTGCAGGTCATCGCCCACCTGCGCCGGCGCGGGGACGACGTCAGGATCATTGCGCCGTCGTCGTCCTGGCAGGACGGCAGGACGCCGTCCGCCGTCGAGGGGTACCGGGTGCACCGGCTGCCGTCCGTGCCGCTGCGCGGCTATCCGAGCGTGCGCGTTGCAGCCGGCACCGTGGCACGGGTGCGCCGGCTGCTGGCAGACTTCGCTCCGGACGTGGTGCATGTGGCCTCACCGTTCGTCCTGGGCTGGCGCGCGGTCCAGGCCGCCCGCCAGCTGGGCATTCCTGCGGTGTCCATCTACCAGACCGAGATCCCTGCCTATGCCGCCCGGTACGGCCTGCCCTGGCTGGAGCAGCGGCTCTGGCAGCGGGTGGAGAACATCCACGGACTGTCCACCCTGACCCTGGCCCCGTCCAGTTTCGCGCTGGAACAGCTGCAGGCCCGCGGCATCGACCGCGTGCACCTGTGGCGGCGGGGCGTGGACACGGAGCGCTTCTCGCCGGGCAAGTTCGACGGTGCGTGGCGGGCGTCGGTGGCACCGCAGGGCGAGCGCATCATCGGCTACGTGGGCCGGCTCGCGGCGGAGAAACAGGTGGAGGATCTGGCCGTGCTCGCGGACATTCCCGGAACCCGGCTGGTGATTGTTGGCTCGGGTCCGCTCAAGCAGGCATTGCAGGCAAAAATTCCCGGAGCTCACTTCACGGGATTTCTGGGCGGGGAGAGCCTGGCCCGGGTCATGGCGTCGCTGGACCTGTTCGTGCATCCGGGCGAATCCGAGACGTTCTGCCAAACCATCCAGGAAGCCCATGCCTGCGGAGTGCCGGTGGTCGCCGTCGGCCGTGGCGGTCCGCTGGATCTGGTGGACCCTTCCCGCACCGGCTGGACGTACACTCCCGGCCGGCTGGATGAGCTGCGGGCGCGGGTGCTGGACCTGGCCGGCGACGACCTCAAGCGCCGGGCCTTCGGCCGGGCCGCGCGCCAGGCGGTGCAGGGCCGGACCTGGCCCGTGCTGTGCGAGCAGCTGACGGGCTATTACGGCCAGGCCATCGACTTGGTGCATCAGAAGAGGGGGCGGGCTTATCTCCTCGGAGAAGCCCGCCCCCTCTTCATGCGGATGCGCGGTCAGTAGCTGGCCGGGGTGCCCGCGGGCCTGGCGTCCTGGGACACGAACCTGGCTGCCAGCGCCTCGGTGCCGCGGGCCAGCAGGGCGACATCGGCGCCGACGTTGACGAAGTCAGCACCGGCGTCGATGTAGCGGCGGGCCTGGGCCTCGACGAAGGCGTTGACGCCAACGAACTTGCCGGCGGCCTTGACCGCCTGGATCGTGCGGATGACGCCGTCAACCACGTCCGGATGCTCCTGCTGGCCCAGCAGCCCCATGGAGGCGGCCAGGTCGGAGGGGCCGATGAAAACGCCGTCGATGCCGTCCACGGCGGCAATCTCCGCGGCGTTGGCCACGGCCTCGGCGGACTCGACCTGGACCACCAGGGTGATGAACTCCTCCGCCCGGTTGAGGTAGTCCGGCACCCGGTTCCAGCGGGCCGAACGGGCCAGGGCGGAACCGACCCCGCGAATGCCGCGCGGCGGATAGTGCATCGCCGCCACCGCATCCCGGGCCTGTTCGGCATTGTGAACCATCGGCACGATCAGCGACTGCGCGCCCAGGTCCAGGTACTGCTTGATCAACACCGGGTCGTTGAAGGGCACGCGGACCACTGCCGTGGTGGGGTACCCGGCGATTGCCCGCAGTTGCGCGAGGATGGACTCCAGGCCCATCGGCCCGTGCTCGGCATCGATGAGCAGGTAGTCCAGGCCGGCACCGGCGCAGATCTCGGCGATCCCTGCGTCGCCGGAGCAGACGAACATGCCGGCGATGGTGCGGTCGGCCTCGGCGAAGAGGTCCTTGAAGGACTGCGGCGGGTCTACTCGAAACGGCATGTCACCGTCCCCAGCCTGCCGTAGTCGGCCACGACGGTGTCGCCTTCGTACACCCACATCGGGCGGGTGAAGGAGCCGGCCAGGATGATCTCCCCGGCCTTGAGCCCGTCGCCGTGGGCGGCGATCTTGTTGGCCAGCCAGTACACGCCGGCGGCCGGGTGGTTGAGCACCCCGGCGCCGACGCCGGTCTCCTCCACCGTCTGGTTCTTGTACAGGATCGCCGGGATCCAGCGCAGGTCCACGTCCGCCGGGCGCACCGGGTTGCCGCCGACGACCATGGCGCCCATCGCGGCGTTGTCGGAGATGGTGTCCACGATGGTGCGGCCTTCCATCTCGATGCGCGAATCCAGGATCTCCAGCGCCGGCACCACGTACTCGGTGGCGTCCAGGACGTCGAAGATGGTCGCGTTCGGGCCGGTGATGTCCCTGCCCAGCTTGAAGGCCAGCTCCACTTCGATGCGCGGGTGGGTGTACTTCTCCCACTGCACCGTGCAGCCGTTCTCCAGCACCATGTCGTCGAAGATGATCCCGTAGTCCGGCTCGGTGATGCCGGTGGCCATCTGCATGGCGCGGGAAGTCAGCCCAATCTTGCGCCCGACCAGCTTCCGGCCGTTCTCCTCGCTGCGCTTCCGCCACAGGTTCTGCACCTGGTAGGAATCTTCGACCGTCATCTCCGGATACCGGGCGGTCAGCCGCGGGACCGGGGTACGGGTCCGGCCGGCCTCCACCAGCTCGTCCGCAATCTTTTCAATGGTTGACTGGTCTAGCACGCGTGTTACACCACTTCCTCATAGCATTCGGGGCGCAGCACAGCCTTAAGGCTCCTGTCCAGGTGCTGCCGGTTCCGGCGGCCGCTGCGGCCGGTAGCACCATAGTACGGTCCGCATGCCCCGTTCAGGGCCTCGGTTACACTCCCCTGCGCACCGCCCGGGGCCTAAGGTGGAGCCATGACGGATACCGGACAGAGTGCGCCCGGCCAGCGCAGGCCACCCACAGTGGTGGTGCAGCTGGCCGAACAGTTCAGGACCTTCGGCGTGGCCAAGGCCTTCGGCGATCCGGTACGGGTCGGTGAGGAGACCGTGGTCCCGGTAGCCCTGGTGCAATACGGCTTCGGCGGCGGTTCCGGTGCCGACCCCAAGGGCGGGCGCAAGGCCGGGCGACGCAGCGGTGAAAGCGGCGGCGGCGGGGGCGGCGTCGTCATTCCGCTGGGGGTGCTGGCCCGGGGCCGGAACGGCCGGGCCGTATTCCGGCCGAACCCGCTGGCCGTGCTCGTCTGTCTGGTACCGGTGGTGTCGGCCTTCGGGCATGCCGTGACGCGGGTCGTCAGGGCGTCCGAGGCCGGGCGGCGCGTTCCGGTCCCTAGCCGGACGTGGCCTGCGGTCGTACGCTCGTGGTGGCACACTCGAACGATCCGGAAGGATTTCCCATGAAGCTGAGCCACATCCCCCTCCGCCTGTCCACCGGCGCCTTCATCCTCAACTCGGGCATCGCCAAGATGGAGCTGGACAAAGATGCGGCCGCCGGCATGCAGGCCATGGCGGGCCAGATGTTCCCGCAGGTCAAGGACATGGATCCGGCGAAGTTCGGCAAGCTCCTTAGCTACGGCGAGATGGTGGTGGGCAGCATGCTGCTCGCCCCGTTCATCCCGAGCCGGCTCGCCGGCCTCGCGCTGGCCGGTTTCTCCGGCTCGCTCGTGGCGCTGTACCTGAAGACCCCCGGCATGACCCAGCCCGACGGCATCCGCCCCACCCAGGAGGGCACCGCGGTGGCCAAGGACGTGTGGATGCTCGGCATCGCCCTGGCCCTGATCCTGGATACCGGCCGCCGGCGGAAGGCCGTACGGATGCGCTGAGCCCACCGGCGGTTTCGTACCGGAGCATTTCCTGTCATCTCCCATCATCGTCTGCGTGGAACCAGCCATCCGTCCCGCAGTTGCCGACGACGCCGGGACCCTGGCCGGGCTGGCCGCTGGAACCTTCCCGCCGGAGATGACAGTGGCCGAGGTACACGCCGAGCAAGGTTCGACGTCCGTGCGGATGCGCACGGCAGCGGCCTGGCGCACCGGCTGATGACGGCAACGCTGGAGGCAGCGGGCGCCGCCGGGGTGCAGGGGGTCTGGCTCTCGGCCAACGAGCAGAACCTGCGCGCTTTTATGCCCGCACCGGGTTCCGGATCCTGGGCCGGATGGACTTCGAAGCCGGGCACCCGACGCGGCGCAATTACGTGCTGGAACGGGCCGCCGGTGCTGCGGCCGTCCCGGGCGGGGCTACCGGCAGCGCTCGAGAATGAAGCCGGCGATCCGCCGGCCGGCGTCGGGGACGCCCTTGTAGCCGGGAAAACAATTGACCTCGATGACCGAATAACCCTTCGGCGTTTTCACCAGGTCGACACCGTAGAGCTCCAGGCCGAACAGCTTGCCGCAGCGGCGTACGAGGCCGGCCAGCTCGGGGTCGTCGCCGACCGGCGTGCCTTCCTTCTCCTCCTGGGTAGCCGCCGGGAAGACGCGCCTGATGGCATGCACATAGCCGCCGATGGCGTAGGCCTTATAGTCGAACGGCTCGCACTCCACGTACTGCTGGGCGAACACGATCCGGGTCCCCTCCCCGTCGTCGTCCGCGCCGCCCTGTCCGCCGTCCCCGGCCGCGGCACGCGCGGCAAACGCATCGAATTCGGCCTCGTCCCGGCAGATTTCGATGCCGGCGCCGCGGTGTCCGCGGTAAGGCTTGACCACGATCGGCATCTGGCGGGCGACGGAACGCAGCGCCTCGACCGAACCGGCAACGAAGGTGCGCGGTGCCGGAATCCCCGCCTGCAGCAGCATGGCGCCCGAAAGGATCTTGTCGCGGACCTTCATCGTCGGCAGGTACCCGTTCAGGATCGTGCCCCCTTGGTAGTGGGCGGCCGCCGCGATGGACTCGGCCAGCGGCGCATGGGACTTGAACAGGTAGGCGTCGTAATCGAGCCGCAGCCGGCCCAGGTCGATGAGTCCCGACCGCCCGTTGACGATGTCGACGTTGGCGCCGCCGCTCTCCAGGCAGGCGATGACGTCATACGTTACGGAGCGGGCGCTTCGCGGCGGCTCGGACAGAAAACAGATCCGCATGACCCCACCTCGCGCTCCGTCGGCACCTGCGGCCGCGGCTGGAGCCGCGTCCGGTACGGACCGAATACAGACCACGATCAGGCGGCCGCGAAACCTTGTCAAGATCCCGGATCCCGGACCGGGTCTTGACAGCACCGCGGCGCAGGAGCAGCTTAGTAACACGGTTATTGGATTGTTATTGGATTGAGCTTACGTTTTGATGTGAAACCTGTCCGGCAGTCCTTGACCCACGTTTGATAAGCACCGATCGGCTTGGCAACCGGTCGAGTTAGGCGCCCGGTTCCATCACGGGCGGATCACTGGTTCCAGAATCCTTCCCGGTGGTTCTCGTGAGCAGGTCATGAACAAGCGGTGGAGCGGCGGCATTCGCGCCGGAGGAATCCTGCTACGGGAAGAACCACGGGTCCTGGCCATTTCGGAACAGCGCTACGCGCTCCAGGCACAGCCGCGCGGGGTGGTCGCGGCGCTTCGCAGCAGCGGCATGCAGGTGCGGGAGCAGGCCTTGGCCGGCGGCACCGTTCCGGATCACGATGCGGATGTTGTTCCGGACAAGGTGCGCGCGGACCTGGAGTGGGCCGATGTCGTGGTCGCCCGCGGCCGCAGCGAACAGGTGCTGGCCGCGCTCGATCTGGCCCGGGAGCTGGGTGTGGCCATGGTGGACCCGCCCGGTCCGATCCGGGCGGTGCGGGACAAGGCGCGCATGGGTGCGGCGTTCCTGGACGCCGGCATCCCCGTCCCGGCGACGTTCATCGGGCCCGTCGGCGAGCTGGCCGGCACCATCCCGGCATGGCGGTATCCGCTGATCCTCAAGCCGGTCTTCGGTGACAATGCGCGGGGGCTGCGGGTGGTGCGCACCCCTGCGGACCTGGCCGCGGCGGACTGGCCGGAATCGCCCGCCCTGCTGCAAAGCTACCTGCCCGGGGACGGGGTGGACCTGAAGCTGTACGGCATCGGCCCGCAGGTGTGGGCGGTGCGGAAACCCTCCCCGTTCACGCCCTGCCGCGATCCGGGGACGTATCTGGTCCCCCTGGACGACGGGCTGGAGCGTCTGGCGCACGCCTGCGCCGGACTCTTCGGCCTGACCGTGTACGGGGTCGACTGCCTGCAGACCCCCGAGGGTCCGGTGGTCATCGAAATCAACGACTTCCCAAACTTCACCGCGGTCCCGGACGCCGATACCTGGCTGGCACGGCATGTGCTGGACGCGGCCGGTGCCCTGCTGGAAACGGCCCGCCCATGAAGGTCGCGTTCCTGATGCGCCGGCCCGCCGACGACGGCCGCTCCATTACCACCGAAGTGGTGCGGCTGCTGCGGGACTGGCGCGCCACCGTCGACCTGATCCACGTAGACACCAGCCCCGGCCGGCTGGCCGACCTCCACCCCGAGCACGACCTCTACGTCCTGCGCACCGTCACCGATGCCTCGCTCAGCCTCGCAGGCATTCTGGAACGGCAGGGCGCCCGGTGCGTCAATCCGGTATCGGTGTCCCAGACCTGCCGGGACAAGGCGCTCGTGGCGGCCCTGCTCGGCGGTGCCGGCGTCCCGGTGCCCGAGTCGTGGCTGGTGGAACGTCCCCACCAGCTGGCTCCGCTGCTGGCCGGCGGGCCCATGGTCCTCAAGCCGCTGCACGGCTCGCAGGGCCGCGGGGTCCGGGTGGTCTGGGACCCCGACGAGCTTCTCGACGTGGGCGCCGAGGTTCCGCTGGTCGCCCAGCGGTACCAGCCGCACCAGGGCAGGGACCGGAAGCTCTACTGCATCGGCGGCCAGCTCTTCGGCGTCAAGCGGCAGTGGCCGGCGACCACCTACGAGCAGAAACAGGGCGAACCGTTCACCGTCACGGCGGAACTGCACGAAATTGCCCTCACGGTGGGGCAGGTCATCGGTACCGACCTGTTCGGACTCGACATTGTCATCAGCCGGAACCAGCCGTACGTCGTCGATGTCAATCCGTTTCCCGGGTTCAAGGGGGTCCCCGACGCGGCACTGCGGCTGGCGGACTACATCTACGCCACCGCCGCCGAGGACGTCGGTCCGGCCGTGGCCAGGAAGGTGATCAGTTGATGAGAGCAGTAGTAATCGGTCCAGGGCGCGTGGGGTGCGGCTTCGCCGGGCACCTGCTGCACCGCTCCGGCTTCGACGTCGCGTTCATCGGCCGGGCCGGCACGACGGCGCGGCTGCGGCAGGCGGGCCATTACGTCGTGAGGTTGACCGACGGCCGCGCCGAGCACGACGACTGGGTCTCCGTCCAGGACGCCGTGGATCTCGGGGACCTGCGCCGGGGCGCCGGCCTGCTGGCCCAGGCGGAGGTGGTCGGCGTCGCGGTGGGCACGGCGGCCTACGGGGACATTGTGCCCACACTCGCGGCCGGGCTGGCCCAGGCCCCCCGGCCGGTCACCGTCATCGCCTTCGAAAACGACGAACACGCCGGCCGCCTGCTGCGCACCGCCGTCGCACGCCTGGCCGGCCAGGACGCCGTCGAAAGGCACTCCTTCACCGGGGCCGTGGTCGATCGCGCCGTTGCGCACCGGATCCTCCAGGACCGGCCCGGAGCACCGGTGCTGCTGGTGGGCGAGCCGGTGGACTCGTTCGTGATCGACGGCACGGCGCTGCGCGGCCCGGCGCCCGCGATCGACGGGCTGGCCGTCACCGACGATTTCGCCGCGGCCTATCGCCGCAAGCTGTTCCGGTACAGCGCCGGCCATGCCACGGTGGCATACCTGGGGAAGCTCAAGGGTTACCGGAACATGCATGCGGCCGTCCTGGACGCCGAGATCGCCGCGACCGCGCGGGCCGCCATGCGGGAAGGCCAGCGGGGGCTGGCCGCGGCGTACGGCAGCGCGGCGGCAGGATCGGAAACCGAACTGGACGCCATCCTCGCCCGGTTTGCCAACGCCGCCCTGGCGGACACCGTGGCGCGGGTGGGGCGCGATCCGCTGCGGAAGCTGAGAGCCGGCGACCGGCTGATCGGCCCCGCCCGGCTG